>NZ_JCALCG010000010.1:0-215744 GCF_059812225.1 Mycobacterium sp. NGS66
GCACGTAGATGGTTTGGCCCTGGGCAACGGCCTGGCGGAATAGCGGCAGCACCTGCTCCATCATCTCGGCCAGGTCCGTGGCAGTGACATACCCGGCGTATGCCTCAGTTTGCGACCAGGGTTCCATGGCGGTGGCCAGTTGCACGGCGGTGGCGTTGGCGATCAGGGCGGTGGTGTGATCCGCGATCCTGGAAACCACCACATTGACATTGGTCGGTTCGTCGGCGTCGGCGGCGACCATGACGGCATGATCGGGCCGGTCCATCAAGTCCTTGACCGCGGGCCAGTGTGGACTCAAACCCAACAGCAGCGCTTCCAGGGACGCCAGCTCGGTGACGGCCTCGGCCCCGAGGACCCCTTCGCCGTAGGAGTCAACCAGCGCGGCTGCCTGCTCGTCATTGTCCAGCACAAAGTACTCGTGCCGTACGCCCATGGGTGACTCCTCGATGTCTGCCCGGTTGAACAGCGCCGGAATTCTCTGGGACGGCAAACTATGTGGCCGGGAGTGAACTGCTGCGCAGATTATGTCCTAGGCCGCCACATAGGGTTGTCTATATGCCGATAGGTGAAGTTCGCGCGCGTACCGAATGGGGATCGGCGAGCGGTCGTCCGAGTGCGAGCGAGGTGCGATGACGATTCTGGAAGTTACCCCCACCAACCTGCGTAGTGGTGCCGAGAGCATTGACGCGGAGAAGTCTTCGGTGGCCGGGTTGGCGGTGCCGGACGCGACGGCGGCGATGGCCGGGTTGCCCGGGTTCGCCACCGCCGCAGTGCTGCCTGCGGCCCATGATGCGGTGGTGTCGGCGTTGAAGATCGCCAGTGGCCGGTTCGAGCTGTTTGCGGCGCTGCTTCGGCAGACGGCTACCACTTTCGAACTCGCGGATCTAGTCACGCCGGGATTGTTGGCGGCGCCGTGGATGTCTCAGCACGTGGGTGAGGGGCTGACCGCGATGGGCGATATGAACCTGTCGAGGCGCTAGAGGTGTCGACCCGATCGTCTTGCCTAGGTGGGTGTGAATGAGCCGCCCGCAAAAGGGCACGGTTTACAAGGCGAATGCGAACGCCCTCGGTGACATGGCTAGGCCGTTGCGGGATGCCGCGACCAAGCTCACCGGCTCGGGGGAGCGGGTGCACAACACGGTGGACAACTTCGACTGGCAAGGGCAGGCACGAAACGCCGCTGCTCTTCGCGCCGAGCGCGAGTTGACCCAGGACCGCATCGTCGCCGCCGACCTCAATGCGCTGGCCGATGCGTACGAGAACGGTCGGGACACCATGCAGCACATGATCGATGGGCTCAGGACCAAGGCCCAGGGCTTGGAGGCCGATTATTTCGCGGTCTCTGAAGACTGGGTAGTCACCGACACCTACGACTACGCCGCCGCTAAAAAGCTCGCCAAACTGATGGGCCTGGACGACTCCGCGATCAACGCGCTGCAATCCCAACGCGCCAACGATGCCGCCACCGAGACCGGCAACTTGCAGCGGCTGGCCGATGCGCTGGGCGCCGCCGACGCCGACACCGCCGCCGCGATCGCCAACGCGACCGCGGCGCTGACCGGCACCGGCACCCCGCTCGCCCTGCCCCCCGGGCTTGCCCGTGGGCAGGTGGCCAACCTCGGGCCCGTCGCCGGCACCGGCGCTGACATTCCCGGCATCGGGGCAGCGGACTTAGGTGAGATCATCCAACTGCCCAACGGGCAATACGTTGCCGTTCTGGGTGACTCGTATCGCGGGAACCGGATGGGCGAAGGGCAACACTTTCCCTCGGTGGCGGTCCCGGTCACCTTTGATGCGCAGGGACACGCCCATTTCGGCGCACCCCTGACCGGACCCGACGGCACTAATGTCTTATTCCCGCTGCCCCAGGCCGCCAGAAACGCCGGTGCCAACAACGCCTTACCCGCGGGCAGCATCACCACTCGCGACGGCAGGACCTACATGATGGTCGTGGGCACCAACACCAACGAAGGCTTGGCCCCCAAAGGCGGCTCCTGGCTAGTCGAGGTCACTAACAACCCCGCCCAGGGCTGGAAACCCATCGAGGCCAGCTACAAACCCTGGGCCTCGATACCCAACCCCGCCGCGGGTGTGCCCGGCGAACCCCCCCGCATCAGCGACCCCACCAAGGCGCCCACCCAGATCAGCGGCTACCAAGGAAAAGACGGCAATATCTACATCGCCGCCGACGGCTTCGACCGCCACCAACGCGTCACCATGTACCGCGTCGACCCCGACCACATCGCCGACCGCAACGCCTGGCAACCCTGGACCGGCAACGGCTGGGGTCAAGCAGGAGAAACCTCCGCACAGCACGCCGCCGGCATCGGTCGCGACAACTTCGGAGAGCTCAGCTTCCGCGAGGTTCAGGGAAAGCCAGTACTGTCCGGGTTCAACGGCAACACAGGAAACACCGAAGTACGCGTGGGCAGTGGGCTTCCCACTGAAGTCTTGGACGGCGTACCGACCACAGTCGCGGCAGGTGGCCCCTGGGGTGAGCCGGGCACGGTCCCACAGAACTACGGCGGCTACATCATGCCCGGTGCCACACTAAACAACATGGGGATTTTGGTGAGCCAATGGAACACCACACCGGTCAACCCCGGCATCCCTTACACCGTCGAGCAGTTCCAGGTGAACCCCAACCGATGACCGCCGCCGATCACAACACCGCCGCCAGCGTCGAAGGGACAACCATGACCGACAAGACACTTACCGCCGCTGGTGCGGCCGTCGTCGCTGTGCTCAGCGCGTGCACCGCACACGCCGAACCGTCGAAGTTTCCCGACCTCGGCGGCTACACACCAGTGAACGTCGCCGACTACCGCATCGATACGACCACCCCGGGACATCCTAGTTCAGACATTTACTTCCTCACCCCCGACGGCATTACCTGCAACTTTCCCATTGGAGCAGCCCAATGTAGCGGAAATAACTTACCGGGCATTCCCCCCGCTACCGGCCTCAATGAGGTGAATTGGATCGGTACCGATACCGGATTGAAGAAGACCACTGAAGGGCCGATATCAGGCGTTGTTCATGGCCAGCAGGTAAAGACTCTTCCTCCGTTCCATTCCATCACGCTCAGCGGGGTGATTTGCGGCGTGGACGACAAGAAGATGACCGCCTGCAAAGATCCGCAGGGGCGAGGTTTTGTGTTGTCGCCCTCGTGGTCGGGCTGGATTCCTAAGGTTTGAGTGGTTCTCGAAATTGTCTGATATCGCCCATCTGCATCCGCTGATGCAGCAAGCGCTGCGCACCGGCGCCGTGCCCGAACGCCACGAGCTGGCCCGCCTGCTGGGCAAGAACATTGCGGAGATCCCCGAACCAGAGGAGGAAGCGGCTTCCGATGAGATCCGGTCCGAGCCGGAAGATCCCGACGCCGCAGTGTTCCGCGCTCGCTATCACGCGATGGTGGACGAGAAAATTACCGACTGGCTCGACGAGCACCCCGAGCACGGCAAGCACGCCCCAGCGGAGATGAGACAACGCATCGAGGAGGACTGCCGCCGACAGATACAGCATCAATGGGCCGCTCACCGCCGCAGGATCGCAAAACAGGACGACGAATGAACCGGCCAAGGGATCCGGTCACGCCCTCTTATGGACTAACGTCGAGTTTTCCGCCTACGGCCAAATGACATGACCGCCACGGCACTTAGCTTCGCTGTAGGTGTTGTCGGCACCGTTGCACTCAGTGCATGTACTGCACACGCGGAGCCTTCAAAATTCCCCGACATGAGCGGCTACACGCCGGTCAACATTGCCGACTACCGGATCGACATGACCACTCCAGGACATCCCAGTTCGGGGATATACTTCCTCACCCCCGACGGGATCCTATGCGTTTTTCCTATTGGAGCAGCCCAATGCAGCGGAAATAATCTGCCCGGCAATTCCTCCTGCTACTTCAAATCCTGCAGAGGGAGTTAATGGGGTGAATTGGATCCGTACCGACACAGGATTGCATCAGACCAATGAAGGACCGATATCAGGCGTTGTTCATGGCCAGCAGGTAAAGACTCTTCCTCCGTTCCATTCCATCACCCTCAGCGGGGTGATTTGCGGGGTGGACGATAAAATCCTAAGTCGGGTCTTCCTCCGTTCCATTCCATCACCCTCAGCGGGGTGATTTGCGGGGTGGACGATAAAAGGATGACCGCATGTAAAGACCCCCAAGGACGGGGTTTGTGTTGTCACCGTCCTGGTCAGCCTGGATTCCTAAGGTGTGAGCGCCGGAGTTGGAACTGACCGTCGCCGAAGACCGCTTGCCAAGCGATTACGTTTCAGTCCGGGTGACCCACGATGTTGATCACCGCGCCGTCCGGCGCGCGGACGAAGAAGCGGCGTACACCCCACGGCTCGGTGGTCAACGGATGCACGATCTCATAGCCCCGCGCCTGGGCTTCCGCAAAGGCGCCGTCGACGTCGTCGGTGTGGATGGAGACGACTGAGTCTTCGGGAGCGGATGCATCGCCGGACACCAGCTGGACGCTCACGCCGGTGTCCGGAGAGGTGTATCGCGCTACCCACCCCAAGTTGAATTCCTCGGTGCTCAGGCCGATGTAGTCGGTGTAGAAGCTTTTCGCCGCTTCGACATCCGCCACCGGCAGGTTGGGCGTGATTCGTTTGGCTCGCATGTCAGTCCGGCATCGCCGCGCCGCGGTAGTCACCGAAGGACCACAGGTTGCCCTCCGGATCACGCACGGCGAATTCGCGGGCGCCGTAATCGGTTTCGGCGAGCGGGCGCACAATGTCGGCCTTGTGCTGAAGAACACGCTCGTAAAGCGCGTCCGGATCGGCGGTGACGACATAACCGCCGGCGCTGCCGGGTTCGAGAGACCAGTCGGCGCCGGGTTTGTGGCTGCCGAGCATGATTCCACCGCTTCCCTCGGGCCAATTGAGTTGTGCGTGATCAACGGTCTCGCCCTCGCCGTAGCGAGCTGCCAGGACGAATCCGAAGGTGTCGACGTAATACTCGATCAGCTTCGGCGCATTACGGGCTTGCAATGTCAACCAGACGGTCGGGTTGGAAACAGTCATGCTCGCAGTGTGCGCGGGACGGGTGGCCACCGTCTTGAATGTTTTGGAACTCCTCAGCCAACCAGCGGCGCGGCGGCGCTCCGGCAAACCGGACAAACTCGCGGGTCAAATGGGCCTGATCGCTGTATCCGCAGGCGATCGCGACGGTAGCCAGATCGACGAACCCGTGCCGACGGACCGACTCCGCTATCCGGGCGGTGGCGTGCTCGAAGCGCATCAGCGTCGCGACGTTCTTGGGCGAGCGGCCGACCTCACGGTGGAACAGCGTCGTCAGATGCCGTGCGCTCACGCCGACCCGGTCAGCGACCACCCTGATCGAAGACCGGCCGCGGCTGCGTTCCAGCAGGTGCCAGGCATAGGCGACTTCGGGGCGCACCGTCGCACGGTCATGGTCCCGTCGCGCGGACACCAGGTACTCGGCGATCAGCGCGAACGCCGTCTGCCAATGGCCGACATCCGCGACGCGTTCATGCAACTCGAGGGCGCGTCGGCCCAACAGCGCGGTGGCGTCGAAGTCGGTAACACTCAATTCGGCGCTGGGGACACCGAAAAGCGCGCGCGACGCCAACGGATGCACCGCCAGCTGCACCCCGGCCTGGCCGCGTCGCTGTCGCACATGAGCGGCCCGCACATGCAGGCCACCCAACAGCAACGGGTTGGGCCGGGCGCTGGCCAAGGCCTCGGGCGTCTCAGCCGCCTCCACTCCGTCGTCGAGGCTGACGATGAAGGTCAACGTCGACGACGGCATACCGCGATGCGTCTCGCCCGGCGTCCGCAAGGCGCGGTATCCGACCATCGACGCAACACCGGGAGCGATGCGAGGCGGGGCAGCCACAAATTCCGAAGTGCGCCCCAGTTTGTCGGTGGCCACAAGTGTCACCCTAGCGACGCGGAGACGGCCGTCGGCACAACCGCGAGGGCGATATTGCCGCTGACCACCACTTCGGGCGCCGCATTGCCGAGAGCATTAGGCTCGACGTCTGTGGAACCGGTATATGGGACAGTCATTCAGCTTGCCCGTTTGGCCTTTCGTATACAGGGCCTGAAGATCACCGTCATCGGCGTGGAGAACCTGCCCACCAGCGGCGGCGCGGTCATCGCGATCAACCACACCGGCTACCTGGACTTCATGCTCGCCGGTTTGCCCGCCTATCGGCAGGGCCTCGGCCGCAAGGTGCGGTTCATGGCCAAGCAGGAGGTGTTCGACCACAAGATCACCGGCCCGATCATGCGCAGCCTGCGGCACATACCGGTGGACCGGGCGTCCGGGGCAGCCTCTTACGAAGCCGCCGTCAAGAACTTGAAGGACGGTGAATGGGTTGGCGTGTATCCGGAAGCGACGATCAGCCGCAGCTTCGAGATCAAAGAATTGAAGAGCGGCGCTGCGCGGATGGCGATCGAAGCAGGGGTGCCGATCATTCCGCACATCATCTGGGGTGCGCAACGGATCTGGACCAAGGACCATCCCAAGAAGCTGTTCCGGCCAAAAGTGCCGATCACGGTGATCGTCGGGGAGCCGATTGAGCCGACGCTGGGCGTCGAGGAGCTGACCAAGCTGCTGCATTCGCGGATGCAGCAGCTGTTGGAGCGCGCGCAAGAGCAGTACGGGCCGCATCCGGCAGGGGAGTTCTGGGTCCCGCACCGGCTCGGTGGTGGTGCCCCGTCGATGGCCGAAGCGGCCCGTTTGGACCAAGAGGAAGCAGTGCGACGGGCGGCGCGCCGGAATCAGCGGGCCGGAGCCCCGGAGTAGTGGCCGATGGCGGAACCGGTCTACCGCACCCTTGAAATACTGGCCCGGATGATCGTCAAGGCCACCGGCAGCCCGATCACCTACAGCGGCGAAGAGAATATCCCTGAACACGGCGGGGCCGTGATCGCCATCAACCACACCAGTTATGTCGATTGGTTACCGGCGGCGCTGGCGGTGTATCGCCGCGGTCGCCGGATGCGGTACATGATCAAGGCCGAGATGCAGCAGGTGAAGGTGGTCAACTTCTTGATCAAGCGCACCAAGACCATCCCGGTGGACCGCGGAGCCGGGGCCGGCGCCTACGCCATCGCGGTGCAGCGGCTGCGCGAGGGAGAGTTGGTCGGGGTGTATCCGGAGGCCACCATCAGCCGCAGCTTCGAGCTCAAGGAATTCAAGACCGGCGCGGCCCGAATGGCCGTCGACGCGGACGTGCCGATCGTGCCGATGATTGTCTGGGGCGCACAACGGATTTGGACCAAAGATCACCCAAGACAATTGGGCCGCAAGAAGATTCCGATCAGCGTGCAGGTCGGCGCGCCGCTGCGGGCCGCCTCCGGCATCGCGGAAACCAATGCGGCGCTGCGGAAGTCGATGACGGCGCTGCTCGAGCAGGTGCAGCAGCGGTATCCGCATCCGGCCGGCGAGTACTGGGTGCCACGCCGGTTGGGTGGCGGCGCCCCGAGTTTGGCGGAGGCAGCTCGGCGGGAGGCCGAGGAGCTGGCAGCCAAAGCCGCTGCCGCGACGCCCTTGCCGCGCAGCGAAGGCGGACCGACCTGACCACACGACCGCCGCCAACGCTCATCGCGTGCGACGTCGACGGCACGTTATTCGACGACGACGAAACCATCAGTCCGCGGACCCGGGCTGCGGTGCACGCCGCCGTCGGCGGGGGCGCGCACTTCATCCTGGCGACCGGCCGTCCGCCGCGGTGGGTGCGTCCCGTCGTCGAGGCGCTCGGTTTTGCTCCAATGGCGGTGTGCGCGAACGGCGCGGTCATCTATGACCCCTCGACCGACCGGGTGATCTCGGCGCGCACATTGTCCGTCGACACCCTGGCCGAGTTGGCCGAGATCGCAACCAGGGCCATTCCCGGCGCGGGCCTGGCCGTCGAGCGCATCGGCGAGCGCGCGCACGACACCGCGACACCCCAGTTCGTCAGCTCCCCGGGCTACGAGCACGCCTGGCTCAACCCCGACAACACCGAAGTGTCGATCCCCGACCTGCTCAGCGCGCCGGCAATCAAGTTGCTGATCCGCAAGAGCGGTGCCCGCAGCGCGGACATGGCCGCCGAATTGGCCAAGTACATCGGCGACGTAGGCGAAATCACCTACTCGACCAACAACGGGCTGGTGGAGGTCGTGCCGTCGGGAATCAGCAAGGCCAGCGGCGTAACCGAGATCGCCGCTCCGCTGGGGATAACCGACGACGAGGTGGTCGCATTCGGCGACATGCCCAATGACCTGCCCATGCTGGTACAGGCCGGCCTAGGCGTGGCGATGGGCAACGCCCATCCCGAGGTGCTGACCGCGGCGGACGAGGTGACCGCACCCAACAGCGACGACGGTGTCGCGCGCGTGCTCGAGCGATGGTGGCACTAGAAGCCGAGTGTGGTTTCGCTATCGCCCAACGGCGCGGCAATGTGGGACACTGCCGGTCGTGCCAGAAGACCCGCCACCGGAACGCCGGAATGAGCGCGGCGGCTCGGATGACGAATCGGCGTTTCCCAAGCCGCTGCCGCCGATCCCTGGCGCCGGTCAGGACCCCGCGATTTCGCTGCCGCCCATCCCAACTTCTGGTGACCAACCGGAGTCGGTGAACCCCGTTTGGCTGTCAGCCGGTTCGGAAGACGCGGCTTCAGGCCACGACGAACCCGGCAAATTCGCGTCCGGCGGCAGCATGACTTCCCAGGATGCGGAGACGACGCGGCCGCGCCCGCCGACGCCCGCCGAGTTGCGTGCCAGGGAGAAGTACGAGAAGAAGCAGCGCGAGATCGAAGAGGCGCGCCTCGCGGCGGAGGAGAAGCGCCGGAAGCGCAACCGACGGCTGATCGGGGCCGGCGCCGGCGTCGGGATAGTGGGCGTGGTGGCGGGCCTGGGATATTGGGCCTTGTCGGCGCCCACCGTCTATGCCCAATGCGTCCGGGACGACCCGAACGGTCAGCCGGTGATCGTCCCCGATAGTTACTGCACCGGACACACGTCGGGCCTCAATGGCTTTTTCTACTACGGCGGGCACCAGTACCGGTACTACTACGGCAGCTCGGGCTTGGTGGGTTCCCGACCAATCGGCGGCACGACGACGCGACCGTCCGGCGCAACGATCAAGACCAGGTCCGGCGCCACCATTCAGCGCGGCGGGCTGGGCGGCAAGTTCGGTAGGAGCGGCCGCTCGTGAAACGCTGCCGAACGGAGCCGCGCCCGAAGTGGCGTTCGATCGTGGAATCGCAAGGGCTGGTGTACGGCACCCCAGCCCGCGACGCGCGGGGCAGAGACCGCCCCTACTGGGACGAGTCGGTCTACTACGAGTTCGACATGGACGAGATCCTGGCCCTGGAGGCCGACGTCGAATTGCTGCACTCGATGTGCCTCAACGCCGTCGAGCAAGTGGTGCTGATGGAGCGGTACGCGGATTTCGGTCTGCCGGAATGGAGTTGGCCGGCCGTCGCCGAATCCTGGCGCCGCTCCGACCCACACGTCTACGGTCGATTCGACTTGCGTTACGACGGGCGCAGGCCGGCGGTTCTGCTCGAGTACAACGCCGATACGCCAACTACGTTGCTGGAAGCCGCAATTCTGCAGTGGTATTGGCTCAAGGACAAGTTCCCGGACGACGACCAATGGAACTCGCTGCACGAGCAGTTGGTGGACCGCTGGAAGGTGGTCGGTGATTCGTTGCCGAGCGGCGAGCTGCACTTCACCTGGTCGGGTGTGGAAGCGACCGGCGAAGATCAGATCACTACCACCTATATGCAGGAAACCGCCGCCGAAGCGGGCTTTCAGACCATCGGGTTGATGATCGAAGACCTCGGTTGGGATTCGGCCCTGGAGCGATTCGTCGACCTGGAAGAGGACCAGATCCACGCCGTCTTCAAGCTTTACCCGTGGGAGTGGGTGCTCGATGACGAGTTCGGCAGGCATGTCGTTGCTAGCCTGCCGCAGACGATGTGGGTAGAACCGCTGTGGAAAACGCTGCTGTCCAACAAGGCGATTTTGGCCGTGCTGTGGGAGATGTACCCGGGTCACCCGAACCTGCTGCCCGCCTACCTCGACGACCCGCACGAGTTGACCGAATACGTTCGCAAGCCCAAGCTGGGCCGGGAAGGGGCGAACATCACCATCGTCGGCGCCGGCCTCGAGACCGCGACCGGTGGGGTCTACGGAGAAGAGGGGTTCGTCTACCAACTGCTGGACCCACTGCCCCAGTTCGACGACATGCGACCCGCGTTGGGCGCCTGGCTGGTTGGCGATTCGGCGGCCGGCCTCGGCATCCGCGAGACGGCCGGCCTGGTGACCGACGACGGCGCAGCTTTTGTCCCGCACCGAATTCCTCTCAAATGAACGGAGTTGATCATCGATGACGACAACGAGCGTTGCGCTGTCGGGCTACTGGGATGCGGGATATTGGAATGTGCTGGGCCGCGGGGTCTATGCCATCATCCTGTACGCGATCGTCGGCTTGGTGCTGATGATCATCGGCTTCTACGCGATCGACCTCACCACCCCTGGGCCGCTGCGCAAGATGGTCGATGCGGGAAAGCCGAACGCGATCGTCGTCGCCGCGGCGGGCATGGTCAGCATGGCGTTGATCGTGGTGGTGGCGATCTATGCGTCGTCGGGCAAGCTGGTCGAAGGACTGGTGGGCTCAGCCATTTTCGGCATCGTCGGCCTGATAGCCCAGGTGGTGATGATGAGGATCGCGACCCTGGTGATCGGCATCGACATGAACGCGTTGTTCGACGCCGACGAGTTCAGTTATGACTCGCTTATGGTGGCCGCCGCGCAGTTCGCGCTCGGCATTGTGGTGGCGGTGGCGATTCTGTAGTTGTCGCGTTGGCAGCCGGTCCTTCAGGAGTCGCATCCGTCACAAATCGTCGGGACATGTCTGTTTTGCCCGGCTCGGAGCGACAAATCTATTGGCGCTCAATCATTGTCGCTCCGAGGCAGGCAAAAGACATAGGCCCTGTTTCCGGTGACTGGAGTGCCGGGTGGGGGCCAGCGTACCTCAGACAATCGAGAGTCGTGTCTGCGAGGCAACTTTAATCAGCTCCTAGCATCCCGTGTCGCGCAGTGTCTTTGGCGGGACTGTGGCCGCCCGCAACGAGTCGGCGTCGATGGTCTGCGGTTGGTAAGGCAACGCCGCCAGTCGGGCCGACATGACCGCGACGGGATCCCCGACGGGCTCGGCCAATCCGGACAAGAACGCCCACTCGTGTTCGTCGCTGCCGAAATAGACCACCGTGTCGAATGTTTCGTGAAACCGTCGCCACGACCGCTGCAGCGACTCGTTGCGCCACAGCGTCGGGCAGCCCGCCTGGAAGGCGACGACTTGACCTATGCCGCAGCACTTTTCCAGGAAATCACCCTCGTAGAGCCGGTTGTGTTGCGCCGGTTCGGTGCGCTCGTCGGGAAGGTCGACGACGACGATGTCGTAGTCAACGGCGCTGCGCTCGACGAAGCTCCACCCGTCGAGGTAATGCATGGTTATCGGCCCGAGTCCGCTTTCAGCTCTGCGTAGTTCGTCGACCGAGTAGCCATAGGGCAGATGCTCCGCACACCGCCGCACGGCTTCCCGGTCGATGTCGACATGGTCGACGTGTGCGGCGCCGGCGGCCACCGCCAACTGGCTGACCACGCCTTCACCCGAGCCGATGACGAGCACCCGTTCGACGTTATCCGCCAGCAGCAGTGCCGGCACCAGCAGCGCTTCGTGGTAGACGAGCTGGCTGAACTCGGTGCTCTGCCGCTCGCCGTCGCTGAACAACGCCATGCCCTGTTGCGTGTGGCCGATCACCAGATGCTGGAACTCGGTTCGTACGTCGCAGACGACGTCGGACAGTCGCCAGCTGCGGGTAATGCCTGGCGCGATCGGCTCGATGAGCTCTCTAGGGAGTGTTTGCCCCGCGAAATACGTTGGCAACGGGGCGAACCCATTGAAATCCACCGACGCGTAGCTCGCGGTATAGGCACCAGTGTCCTCGATTTCGACACGGTCACCGACGCGCAGCGTAACCGGAAGCGGATACCGTTGGTAGAGCACATCATCGCCGTCGCACGTCGGGCCGGCGACCACCGCATCGTCGATAGGATCGTCGTCGCGATCGGTCCGCAGCCGATAGCGGATGTATTCGTTCTCGGTTTCGGCCAGCCCGCTGTAGCGGCCAATGTCGAGATACACCCAACGCCTGCCGTCGGTGCCGCTGCGCACCGACACCACCTCAGCGCGGATGGCCCCCGCCGAACCCACGATCACCCGCCCCGGCTCCGCTGCGAGCTGTGGTGGGCTGGACCCGAAATAGCGTGCCAGCGCCGACAATATGGCGTCGGCCACCGCCTCCAGAGTGGGTGCGCCGGTGGCGTACGCCAGCGGGAAGCCACCGCCGACATTGATCGTCGTCAGCCCGTCGACCCGGTCGAAAACATCAGCGGCACAACGGATACCGAGATCCCAAGCGGCCGGGTCGAGTTGTTGTGAGCCGACGTGGAAGCACACCCCCTCCGGGCGCAGGCCCAACCGCCGGGCGTGCTCCAGCAACGCCGAGGCGTCGGCGGGGGCGCATCCGTACTTGTGCCCGAACGGTGTCACCGACGACGGAAACACCGGCGCGATACGGCATTCCACCGCGGCGCCTGGCGCGTGTTCGGCGATGGCGACCGCGCCGTCGTCGGTGTCGAACGCGAACCGGCGTACCCCTCGCGAGTACGCCGCGGCGATCTGGGCAGGTTTTTTGACGGTGTTGCCGAAGGTCAGCAGTCCGCCGTCGATGCCGGCCGTCGCGCACGCGTCGATCTCACCGACGGATGCGACGTCGAATTCCGAGCCCTCGGCCGCGAGCAGGCGCAGGATGGGTTCGCCCGGATTTGCCTTGACGGCGTAGCGAATCCGCGCGGCAGGCAGGGCCGATTGCAGGCTTCGGAGGTTGTCCCGCACCCGATCGAGATCGATGGTCAGGTACGGCGTCTCGGGCACACGTCGCAGAGTAGTACGCGCAGCAACACCGGGCGGCGCGGCCTCTAGGGCCGTTGATTGTCAGCCCAGGGCTTTGAGGGTGAAATTAGGGTTTTGAGAGCGAAACAATGGCGGGATCTGGGCGAATTTTCCGCCCTGGCTTCACTTCGAACGCCAACGTTTCACGCCCAACGCCGACGCCGCAGCGCTAACCGGCTGGGTGCGTCGGAACCGAGAAGTGTTCGGCCGGGACCGTCGGGCCGCTCGGGGGTTGCGGCGACAGCGAGGTGGTGATGCCGTCGACCACCTCGGCGATGTTGCCCGTGAGGCGCTCGAAGTTCAACGTGCCATGCTGGAAATTCTGGGTGATGCGCAACGGCTCGTGTAGTTCGGCGCTGGTCGGCAAACCGAGTGGGCCGCGTTCGTAGCCCAGTGACGCCCAGGCTTCGTAGATCGCTCCGGTCACCGGCTTGGCGCCGATTTCGGGCGACCAGTACATAGCTCCCTTGGCGAACGTGACGTAACGGGTTACGCCCAGCCCGCTCTCCTCGGTCGACGTCGGCGCCCCCAGCACACTGTTCATCCCACCGATCGCCTGCCAATGTTCGTAGATCGCACCTCCCTGCAGCGCCTTGATCAGCTCCTCTGGCGGGTCGTTGAAATGCGATGCGATATCCCGGATCTCGTCCATCAGCGCGTAGGCGGCATTGCCCGGACAGTCGGTGTTTCCGACGTCGCGGTGCGTGAAGATGGCGGGCAACTTCGCCAACGTCCCCGCGGGGAACGTGGTGAAGTGGCTGCCGGCCGAGACCAACTCCACCGTTGCCTTGGGATCGACGCTGTCCACCCCCAGGCGCCAGCCCAGCAGCCGGCCCACGCTGCGGATCTGCAGCGGCGTGGGTGGTACGTCGTCGAAATTGCCGATCATGGCCACACCCCAGGTGCCGCGGTTGAATCCGCCGGTGTGGAACGCCTCGACCGGCTTGGTGAGCCCGCCGGCACTGCCTTCGAAAACCTGTCCGTATTTGTCGACGAGCGCGTTGTACGCGATGTCGCACCAGCCCAGCGTCTTGCTGTGGTAGGTGTAGATGGCCTTCACAATCCCCGCCGATTCTTGCGGCGAGTAGTCGTTGCTGCCCGCGGTGTGGTGAACGACGGCGGCGCGAATCCCGTTGCCGTACTGTGGTGTTCCGCATCGAAGCGACTCGTCGGCGCCCCACTCGGCGCGGCTGATGATGTTGGGTGCCTGGCCCGGCAGCACGGCGATGGCCGGCGCCGCCCAGTGCGACCCGGCAGGCGCCTGCGGTGGGGAGATGAGTACCGCGGAGATGGTCTGCCCGAGAGGCTCTTCCTTGGTGGCCGGTTTGTACCCCAGACCCGGCTTACCGGCATTCGGTGGTCTCGCCGGCGGTTGTGTCACCACGGCATCGACGGGTCGGGTGATTGCGATCTGCACCACGTTGGTGGAGCCGACGAAGACCGGGTCGGTGCTGTCGGGCCGCCGAGGGGAACCGTCAGGCCCGGGTTGCGGATCTGGGGCTCCGGTCTGGTACTCGGTCTGGTACCAGGGCCCCCAGGAACCATCGGGGCGCTTCGCGCGTACCCGCGTCGAGGTGCCGGCCAGGTCGCCGGTCAGCGCGACCAGAGAAAACGGCGTGTCTTGGGTGAGCTCGCGCACCGTCACACCGCCGCCCACCCCGACCAGCGGTTGCTCGGAGAGTCGGGTGTCGTCCGCCCGGGGTCGGCCGGCGCTTGGACCGGTCGGGCTTACCAGCCACGTGACGATGACTGCGGTCGCCGCGACAGCGGTGAGCCACATCGTGGGTGCGCGGCTGCGAGACGGCACCAGGCGATGTTACGCGTGTGCCCATTGTTATTTCTGAGCCGACACGGTTGCCCACGCGGAAATTTGGCCGAGCCGGGTTCGACGGCACCGCAGAGATTTTTGCCGACCGGCTTGCTAGGTGCCGGCGCCAGCGGGCCTCTGCGGTGCCGTCAGGCGACACGTCCCAATAACCCCTAGCCGCTGGGCAAGGCTTCGACCGGCGCAGAGGCCAAGGTCGGAGCCGCCGCACCCGCAGCAGGAGCGGCGGCAGCGGCTGGCAGTGCGCCCGCGGCGCCTGCGGCAGCGGGTAGCGCAGCCCCCGGCAGTGCGCCGGGCAAGCCGGCACCCTGCATGCCCGCGGGCAAGGAGGGTGCGGGTATTCCGCCGGCCGGTAGCCCGGCACCGGGCGCACCCGCGGCGGCCCCACCCTGCATGCCCTGCGTGATCGCCGGCAGCACCATGCCCTTGATCAGGTCAATGGCCTGGCTGGCGCCCAGTTGGTTGGCGGCTTGCATCAGGTCGTTGATCAGACCACCGCCTCCGCCCGGGGCAGCGGCCGCGGGGGAGGTCCCGGGCAGACCGCCCAGCCCCGACGGATCGCCCAGGATCGGGTAGGTGCCATCGGCGCCGGGGTCCAATCCGGTTCCCGGCGAGGTGATCGGGACCTCGCCCGGAGCGGCGATGGGCGAGCCAATCGCCGGGTTCGCAGCCCCCGGAGTGGCCACGCCCGGCGCCACCCCGGCCGGGCTGGTCAGCGCGGGGTTCGACAGTGCGGGGTTGGCTCCCGCGGCTGGCGTCGGCGGCAGGGGAGTACCAGGCGTAGCGAGCGAACCCGGCGTAGTACCGGTCAAGCCCGGGCTGGTCGCACCGGGCGTCGTCCCCGTCAGACCCGGACTGGTTAGGGCGGGACTGGTCAGACCTGGGCTGGTCAAGCCGGGTGTCGTACCGGTCAGACCTGGGCTGGTCAAGCCGGGTGTCGTACCGGTCAGTCCGGGGCTGGTCAGGCCGGGACTGGCACCGCCGGCCCCGGTAATGCTCGGCACGTTCGGCAAGTTGATGCCGAACTGCGACAGGCCCTGCGACAACGCGCCGATCAGCTCATTGGGCAGGTCGCTGATCTGGGCGGCCCGCTTGAAGTCGTGATGTTCGGTCGGCTTGCTGGTGGCGGTCGATTCGTAAACAAGGAAATATGCGCAAGGACTTGCGACTGCCAGGGCGGCGGCCGCGCTCAAGGCTGTAGAAAGCTTGCGTCGGCGTCGGTTCGGCACGGAAGTCTCCTCAATCTGGTCCGCTATCGGGACTATGTGTTGTGTGGTCCGTCTCTGCCCGTCGTGCATGGCGTGAACCTCACACGATCGATGGTACGAGTGTGGTTGCTGTGACTAGAGTGGCGATATCGAATCGTGAGGCAATCGCGACCTTGCCTACTGCATTGAGATGTGGGCGCATCACGGCCGCGTGCAGCGGCAGAAGTGGGCCTGCCACGAGTTGTCAAATCAGGTTTTGGCAGCAAGGTCAGCTAACCTAGGCAACCGATGACAGCTCGTTTCGACCTCTTCGTCGTCGGTTCCGGATTCTTCGGCTTGACGGTTGCCGAGCGCGTGGCTACCCAACTCGGCAAGCGCGTGCTCGTCGTCGAACGCCGCCCGCATATCGGGGGCAACGCCTACTCCGAGCCCGAGCCGCAGACCGGCATCGAGGTCCACAAGTACGGCGCCCACCTGTTCCACACCTCTAACAAGAGGGTCTGGGACTACGTGCGCCAGTTCACGGAGTTCACCAACTACCAGCATCGGGTGTTCGCCATGCACAACGGCCAGGCCTACCAGTTCCCGATGGGACTGGGCCTGGTGTCGCAGTTCTTCGGGCGGTACTTCACCCCTGATGAGGCACGAGCCCTCATTGCCGAGCAGGCCGCGGAAATCGACACCGCCGAGGCGCAGAACCTCGAAGAGAAGGCCATCTCGCTGATCGGCCGGCCGCTGTACGAGGCGTTCGTCAAGGGCTACACCGCCAAGCAATGGCAGACCGACCCCAAGGAGCTCCCGGCCGCGAACATCACCCGGCTGCCGGTGCGCTACACCTTCGACAACCGGTACTTCAGCGACACCTACGAGGGCCTGCCGGCCGACGGCTACACGGCCTGGCTGACGAGGATGGCCGCCGACGACCGCATCGAGGTGCGGCTGAACACCGACTGGTTCGACGTGCGCGAGCAACTGCGCGCCGAGAGTCCCGACGCTCCGGTGGTTTACACCGGCCCGCTTGACCGGTATTTCGACTACGCCGAGGGCCGACTTGGCTGGCGCACACTGGACTTCGAGGTGGAGGTGCTGCCGATCGGCGACTTCCAGGGCACGCCGGTGATGAACTACAACGACCTCGACGTCCCGTACACCCGCATCCACGAGTTCCGGCATTTTCACAACGAACGCGACTACCCGACCGACAAGACGGTGATCATGCGGGAGTACTCCCGGTTCGCCGCCGATGACGACGAGCCTTACTATCCGATCAATACCGAGGCCGACCGCGCCCTGTTGGCCGCCTATCGGGCCAGGGCGAAGTCCGAGACCGCCGAGGCGAAGGTACTGTTCGGCGGACGGCTGGGCACCTATCAATATCTGGATATGCACATGGCCATTGCCAGCGCACTGAGTATGTACGACAACGTCCTCGCGCCGCACCTGCGCGATGGCGCCCCGCTGGCGGCCGACAACGGGGAAAACAAATGACTGCGGTGAGCTTGCTGTCTCGGATCATCCTGCCGCGCCCGGGCGAACCCCTCGACGTGCGCAAGCTGTACCTGGCCGAATCCGCAACCAACTCCCGTCGTGCGCACGCGCCCAGCCGCACCTCGCTGGAGATCGGCAAAGAGTCGGAGGTGTCGTTCGCGACGTACTTCAACGCGTTTCCGGCCAGCTACTGGCGGCGCTGGACGATCTGCAAGTCGGTGGTATTGCGCGTCGAGCTGACCGGATCCGGGCGTGTCGACGTCTACCGGACCAAGGCCACCGGCGCTCGCATCTTCGTCGAGGGCCGGCAGTTCGGCGGCGATGGCGCCGCGCCAGCGGTCCTGGAGATCGAGGTGGGCCTGCAGCCGTTCGAGGACGGCGGCTGGATCTGGTTCGACATCACCACCGACACCGCGGTCACCCTGCTCAACGGCGGCTGGTATGCGACCATCCCCGCTCCCGGGACCGCGAATATCGCCGTCGGCATCCCGACCTTCAACCGGCCCGCGGACTGCGCCAACGCGTTGCGCGAACTGACCGCCGACCCGCTGGTGGACGAGGTGATCGGCGCGGTGATCGTGCCGGATCAGGGCACCCGCAAGGTGTGCGACCATCCCGACTTCCCCGCTGCGGCTGCCCGGCTGGGCAATCGGCTCTCCATCCACAACCAGCCCAACCTCGGTGGTTCCGGCGGCTACAGCCGGGTGATGTACGAAGCGCTGAAAAACACCGATTGCCAGCAGATCCTGTTCATGGACGACGACATCCGCATCGAGCCGGACTCGATCCTGCGGGTGCTGGCCATGCACCGTTTCGCCAAGTCCCCGATGCTGGTCGGCGGTCAGATGCTCAACCTGCAGGAGCCGTCACACCTGCACATCATGGGCGAGGTCGTGGACCGGACGAACTTCATGTGGACCGCTGCACCGCACGCCGAATACGACCACGACTTCGCCGAATATGCGCTGAGCGACAAGGAGATCCGAAGCAAGCTGCTGCACCGGCGCATCGACGTCGACTACAACGGCTGGTGGACGTGCATGATCCCGCGGCAGGTCGCCGAGGAGCTGGGCCAGCCGCTACCGCTGTTCATCAAATGGGACGACGCCGACTACGGGCTACGGGCCGCCGAGCACGGCTATCCGACCGTCACGCTGCCGGGCGCGGCGATCTGGCACATGGCCTGGAGCGACAAGGACGACGCCATCGACTGGCAGGCCTACTTCCATCTGCGCAATCGGCTGGTGGTGGCGGCGATGCACTGGGACGGTGACATCGGCGGCCTGATCCGTAGTCATCTCAAGGCGACCCTGAAACACCTTGCCTGCCTGGAATACTCGACGGTGGCTATTCAGAACAAGGCCATCGACGACTTCCTCGCCGGCCCGGAGCACATCTTCGCCATCCTGGAGTCCGCGCTGCCGGAAGTGCACCGCATCCGCAAGGAATTTCCCGACGCGGTCGTGCTCCCGGCCGCCAGCGAACTGCCGCCGCCGCGGCACCGGACCAAGGCGATGAAGCCGCCGGTGAACCCGTTGATGATCGGCTACCGGCTGGCCCGCGGCACGCTGCACAACCTGAAGGCCGCCGACCCCGCGCACCACCAGCGCCCCGAGTACAACGTGCCGACTCAGGACGCGCGCTGGTTCCGGCTCTGCACTGTCGACGGTGTCACCGTCACGACGGCCGATGGCTGCGGTGTGGTGTACCGGCAGCGCGATCGAGCCAAGATGTTCTCGCTGTTGTTGCAGTCGTTGCGCCGGCAACGCCGGCTGGCCAGGCGGTTCGATGAGATGCGGCGGGTGTACCGAGGCGCATTGCCAGTGCTGTCCAGCAAAGAGAGATGGGAGGCCGCTCTGTCTCCGGCACCGGCTCCGGCGGCCGCAGCTGGGTCGGCAGCAAAGCACGAGCCGAGAAATGCCTGAACCGGGCCCGCCGAGCGGCGAAGTGGCCGCAATGGTGGCCATTCAGTCCGCCCTGGCCGACCGCCCCGGCGTGCTGACCGCCGCTCGCGGGCTGTCGCATTTCGGCGAGCACAGCATCGGCTGGGTGGCCGTCTCGCTGCTGGGTGCGCTGCTGATACCGCGGCACCGCCGGGAGTGGCTGGTGGCCGGGGCGGGCGCGTTCGCCGCGCATGCCGCGGCCGTTTTGATCAAGCGGGTGGTGCGGCGCAAACGACCGTCACACCCCGCCGTCGTGGTGAATATCGGCACCCCCAGTCAATTGAGTTTCCCGTCGGCGCATGCCACCTCCACCACGACGGCCGCAGTCCTGATGGGCCGCGCCACCGGGCTTCCCCTGCCGGTGGTGCTGGTGCCACCTATGGCGCTGTCGCGGGTATTGGCCGGGGTGCACTATCCCAGCGACGTCGCCGCCGGGATCGCCTTGGGCGCCGTGGTGGCGGGCATCGCCGTCCGGCTCGATAGGGGCATTGCATGAGTGACACGAATGAACACGTGGTGACCGGACCTCCGGGGAACCTGGTCACCGGCGTGATCAAGGCGATCCGCCCGCGGCAATGGGTGAAGAACGTGCTGGTACTGGCCGCGCCGGTGGCTGCGGCGGGCCGCGGCCACCGCTACGACTACGCCCAATTGGGAATCCAGGTGGCGGTCGCCTTCGTGGTGTTCAGCCTGGCGGCGTCTTCCATCTACCTGATCAACGATGTCCGCGACGTCGAGGCCGACCGCGAACACCCCACGAAGCGGTTTCGCCCGATCGCCGCCGGCGTGGTGCCCGAGTGGCTGGCGTACGCGCTCGCTGTGGGGCTGGCTGTGGCCTCACTCGGCATGGCCTGGTGGTTGAGGCCGAGCCTGGCGGTGGTGATGGCGGTCTACATCGCCATGCAGCTGGCCTACTGTTTCGGCCTCAAACACCAAGCGGTGCTTGACATTTGCATCTTGTCGTCGGCGTATCTGCTGCGGGCCATTGCCGGCGGTGCGGCCACGGACATCTCGCTGTCCCAGTGGTTCCTGCTCTCCGCTGCGTTCGCGTCCTTGTTCATGGGTGCCGGCAAGCGCTACGCCGAGCTGCAACTCGCCGAACGTACCGGGGCCGCCATCCGCAAATCCCTGGAAAGCTATACGGGCACTTATCTGCGATTCGTCTGGACATTGTCGGCCACCGCGGTGGTGATGTGCTACGGGTTGTGGGCCTTTGAACGTGACCACGGCTCGGGGTCGTGGTTCGCGGTGACGATGGTCCCGTTCACCATCGCGATCCTGCGCTATGCGGTGGATGTCGACGGCGGCCTGGCCGGAGAGCCCGAGGACATCGCGCTGCGCGACCGGGTCTTGCAGTTCCTGTTCTTGGCGTGGATCGCAACGGTTGGAGCCGCCGTTGCCTTCGGCTAGCCCGATATCCGCCCGCCTGAAGGCCGTCACCGGGCCGCTACGCCTCGATGGTTTCAAGGGCCTGAACCCCGCCGTGCTGCGGCGCCGACCGGTGGTCCGGCGACCCGTTCGGCCGGTGTTCCGCTACCACCGGGTGGTCCGGGTCAGCCTGTGGAGCAGCGTCGCGGTGGTCGTCGTGTTGTTCGGGTGGGGCGCATGGCAACGTCGCTGGATCGCCGACGACGGCCTGATCGTGCTGCGTACGGTGCGAAATCTGTTGGCCGGCAACGGCCCGGTGTTCAACAAGGGCGAGCGGGTAGAGGCCAACACCTCCACGCTGTGGACCTACCTGATGTACCTGGGCAGCTGGGTCGGTGGACCGATGCGCATGGAATACGTGGCGCTGGCGCTGGCCCTGGCGCTCTCCCTGCTGGGGGTCGCGTTGCTCATGCTGGGCGCGGGCCGGCTGTATGCGCCCAGCCTGCGGGGCCGCCGCGCGATCATGCTGCCCGCCGGTGCACTGGTCTACATCGCGCTGCCGCCGGCGCGGGACTTCGCCACTTCGGGCCTGGAAAGCGGGCTGGTGCTGGCCTATTTGGGGTTGCTGTGGTGGATGATGGTCTGCTGGTCGCAGCCGCTGCGCAACCGGCCGGGCAATCGATGGTTCTTGGCTGCGCTGGCCTGCGTCGCGGGGTTGAGTGTGCTGGTGCGACCGGAGCTGGCGCTGATGGGCGGCTTGGCGCTGATCATGATGCTGATTGCGGCCCGGACGTGGCAGCGGCGGGTGCTGATCGTGGTGGCAGGCGGTTTGCTGCCCGTCGCCTACCAGATCTTCCGGATGGGTTACTACGGCCTGCTGGTGCCCGGCACCGCCCTGGCCAAGGACGCTGCCGGCGACAAGTGGTCGCAGGGCATGACCTATCTGTCGAATTTCAATGCGCCATATGCCCTTTGGGCCCCGGTGGTGCTGCTGGTGCCGCTCGGGCTGCTGCTGATGGTGGCCCGGCGGCGGCCGTCATTCCTGCGGCCCCCGGAGGCGCCGAACTACGGGCGCGTGGCCCGGGCGGTGCAAAGCCCACCGGCCGCGGTCGCCTTCGTCCTCGTCAGTGGGCTGCTGCAGGCGCTCTACTGGATCCGGCAGGGCGGCGACTTCATGCACGCCCGAGTTTTGCTGGCGCCGCTATTTTGTTTGCTGGCACCAGTTGCCGTGATCCCGGTGACGCTGCCCGACGGCAAGGATTTCACCCGCCAGACCGGCAATTGGCTGGCCGCCGGGGCGGCCGGGGTGCTGTGGCTGGGCGTCGCGGGCTGGTCCTTGTGGGCGGCAAACTCGCCGGGCATGGGCGACGACGCCACTCGCGTCACGTACTCCGGAATCGTCGACGAACGCCGGTTCTATGCGCAGGCCACCGGGCACGCGCATCCGCTGACCGCTGCGGACTACCTGAGCTACCCGAGGATGGCCGCCGTCCTGACCGCGATCAACGACACCCCGAACGGGGCGTTGCTGCTGCCGTCGGGCAATTACACCCAGTGGGACCTGGTGCCGATGATCCCGCCCCCGCCGGGCAGCCCGGCGCACGAAAAACCCCAGCACGCAGTGTTTTTCACCAACCTCGGGATGCTGGGCATGAATGTCGGCCTGGATGTCCGGGTGATCGACCAGATCGGGTTGGCAAATCCGCTCGCGCAACACACCGATCGGCTCAAACACGGCCGGATCGGACACGACAAGAACCTCTTCCCGGACTGGGTGGTCGCCGACGGTCCCTGGGTCAAGGTGTATCCGGGTATTCCCGGCTACCTCGATCAGCAGTGGGTCGCCGAGGCGGTTGCGGCCCTGCAGTGCCCCGCGACGAAGGCCGTGCTGAGCTCGGTGCGTGCCCCGATGACCCTGCACCGGTTCGTGTCGAATTTCGTTCACTCCTATGAATTCACCATGTATCGCATCGACCGTGTCCCGCTCTACGAACTCGTCAGATGTGGGCTCGAGATCCCCGACGCGGGTCCGCCGGCACCGCACGACTGACAGCGTGTCACCGACTTCGCCGGCAAAATTTTTTCGCCTGATTTCGGGCCCGCCACGGCCGGCCCGGGTCCGGCGCGCTGGGAGAGACTGACAGCAAAATCACATCTGGTCGCTTACCAGGACGCGACGACGGGCGGGCACATGCGGAAATGCCGGTCTGCGCCGCCGATTTTGACCCCTGATCCGGCGTGGCGGAACGCCCGATGAGGGTTTGCGCGGCTCGCTCGATGCGAGCCGACGCCCCAAGTTGTGATTGACTACACGGGCACTGCAGCGTCCAACGCTTGCAGTCCGACCTAGTTCAGGATGCGCCCAAACCCCTTTTGGATGTGGCCTACGAGGATGAGGAAACAACGAATGAAGCTTGTTGACAGGTTTCGCGCTGCCGTGACGGGCATGCCGCGCCGACTCGTGGTGGGAGCCGTCGGTGCGGCCCTGCTGTCGGGTCTGATCGGCGCCGTCGGCGGCACCGCCACTGCCGGGGCGTTCTCCCGGCCGGGCCTGCCAGTGGAGTACTTGCAGGTGCCGTCGGCCGCGATGGGCCGCGAGATCAAGGTCCAGTTCCAGAGCGGTGGACCCAACTCACCGGCCCTGTACCTGCTCGACGGTATGCGCGCGCAGGACGACTTCAACGGCTGGGACATCAACACCCCGGCGTTCGAGTGGTACTACCAGTCCGGCCTGTCGGTCGCCATGCCGGTCGGTGGGCAGTCCAGCTTCTACTCCGACTGGTACAAGCCCGCCTGCGGTAAGGCCGGCTGCACCACCTACAAGTGGGAAACCTTCCTGACCAGCGAGCTGCCGCAGTACCTGCAGAGCCAGCGGCAGGTCAAGCCCACCGGCAGCGCCGCCGTCGGCCTGTCGATGGCCGGGTCGTCGGCGCTGATCCTGGCCGCCTACCACCCCGACCAGTTCATCTACGCCGGCTCGCTGTCGGCGCTGCTGGACCCGTCGCAGGCGATGGGCCCGTCGCTGATCGGTCTGGCCATGGGCGACGCGGGCGGCTACAAGGCCGCCGACATGTGGGGTCCCAAGGACGACCCGGCCTGGCAGCGCAACGACCCGTCGCTTCAGGTGGGCAAGCTGGTCGCCAACAACACCCGGATCTGGATCTACTGCGGTAACGGCAAGCCGTCCGAGCTCGGTGGCGACAACCTGCCGGCGAAGTTCCTGGAGGGCTTCGTGCGGACCAGCAACATCAAGTTCCAGGACGCCTACAACCAGGCCGGTGGCCACAACGCGGTGTTCAACTTCGACGCCAACGGCACTCACAGCTGGGAATACTGGGGCCAGCAGCTCAACGCGATGAAGCCGGACCTGCAGCGGGTACTGGGCGCCACCCCAGGTGGCAGCGCCACCCCGCCCGCCGCCGCGGCCGGCGCCGGTGGCGCCGGCACCACGCACGGCGCCTAGGGGTCTGCTGACGCATCGGTTGCCGACTGTGGGGCTTACGTACGGGATTTCGTACCTAAGCCCCACAGTCGCGTATGAACACACGCAACGGCGCTGACTCCCGAGGGGATCGCCGCCGTTAGCTGTTGAGCCGCGCCAGGACTCGCGCCGGTTTACTAGTCAAGAGCGGCCGGGGCTGGATAGTGTTCACAGAGCAACCGACCATGGAGGTGGACATGAGGGGCATAAGGCGTCTGTCGACGGTTCTGCGGCTGCTCTGCGTTGCCGTGCTGTCGATCGGGATCGGCGGTGTCGCGGTTACCGCCGGCTCCACCGGCACGGCCAGGGCAGCAGGCTACGAATCCCTGATGGTGCCTTCCGCAGCCATGGGCCGGGACATTCCGGTGGCCTTCCTGGCCGGCGGGCCGCACGCCGTCTATCTGCTGGACCCCTTCAACGCCGGTCCCGACGTCAGCACCTGGGTGACCGCCGGTAACGCGATGAACACGCTGGCCGGCAAGGGCATCTCGGTGGTCGCCCCCGCCGGCGGGGCATTCAGCATGTACACCAACTGGGAGCAGGACGGCAGCAAGCAGTGGGAGACGTTCTTGTCCCAGGAGTTGCCCGACTGGCTGGCCGCGAACAAGGGCCTGGCGCCCACCGGCCACGGCGCCGTCGGCGCATCGCAGGGCGGATACGGCGCGATGGCGCTGGCGGCCTTCCATCCCGACCGGTTCGGCTTCGCCGGTTCGTTGTCGGGCTTCCTGTACCCGTCGGAAACCACCATGAACGGCGCAATCCTGGCCGGCCTGCAGAAGTACGGCGGCGTCGACGGCAACGGCATGTGGGGTGCACCACAGCTGGGCCGGTGGAAGTGGCACGACCCGTGGGTCCACGCGTCTTTGCTCGCGGCGAACAACACCCGGGTCTGGGTCTACGCGCCGAAGGTCACCACCGGCGATCCCGTGGCCATGATCGACGTGCCCGATCAGGCACTGGGCAGCAGCCTGTCCTTCTACCAGCAGTACCGGAACGTCGGCGGGCACAACGGCCACTTCGACTTCCCGGCCGGCGGCGACCACGGCTGGGGTTCGTGGAGCGCGGAGCTGGGTGCCATGTCCGGCGACATCGCCGGCGCCATCCGATAACCACACCAAGGCCTAGCTGCGACGCCGCCGGCGCCCTCGGAGTAGCCGGTACCGTGTAGGCAAGTGCAGCGGGGGTCTCCGACGGCCGCGTCGCTGCGACCTACCGACACTGCCAGGAGACTCCGGATGGCCAAGCGGGCCAAGAATTCGCGACGCAAGCGGCATCGAATCCTTGCCTGGGTTGCGGCGTGCGGGATGGCGGCGGTCGTCATCGTGGTGATCGTGGCCATCGTTCTGATGCTGCGCACGCCCGCGTCGCCGCCGTCGGCGGTGCCGCCGGGGGCGCTGCCGCCGTCGGCTACCGCGACCCCGCACCCGCACAAGCCGCGACCGGCCTATCAAGACGCGTCCTGCCCCGATGTGCTGCTGGTCAACGTTCCGGGCACCTGGGAGTCGTCGCTGCAGGACCCGCCGTTTGCCCCCATCCAATTTCCGAACGCGTTGTTGCACAACGTGGTGACCACGCTGGGGCAACAATTCGGCCCGTCGCGGGTGCAGACGTACACCACGCCCTACACGGCGCAGTTCCACAATCCGCTTTCCGCGGACAACCAGATGTCCTACAACGAAAGCCGGGCGCAAGGTACCCAGGCGACCGTGCGCGCGATCACGGACATGAACACCAAGTGCCCGTTGACCAGCTACGTGCTGATCGGCTTTTCGCAAGGGGCGGTGATCGCGGGCGACATCGCCAGCGACATCGGCAACGGCCGCGGACCCGTCGACGACGACCTGGTCCTCGGTGTGACCTTGATCGCCGACGGTCGCCGGCAGGCGGACGTGGGCAAGCAGATCGGGCCCAGCCCACCCGGCGAGGGCGCCGAGATCACCCTGCATGAGGTGCCGGTCCTGTCTGGTCTGGGTCTGACCATGACGGGCGCGCGGCCGGACGGCTTCGGCTCGCTCAACGACAAGACGAACGAGATCTGCGCACCGGGCGACCTCATCTGCGCCGCTCCGAAAGAAGCCTTCAGCATCACCAACCTGCCCAACACGCTGAACACGTTGGCCGGCAACGGCGCCCAGCCGATCCATGCAATGTATGCCACCACGCAGTTCTGGAACGTGGACGGTATACCGGCGACCGATTGGACGTTGAACTGGGCGCACGGCCTCATCGAGAACGCGCCGCATCCCAAACACGGCTGACGCCGCTTGCACCCGCTTTGATCGATGCCGGACAAGCCGCGTCGTTCGACACGCATTAGAGCGGCGATGGCGGGCGCGATCAGAGGTACCTTGTGATTTGGTATGCCGCGCGCCGCCCCTTAACATTAAGAGAAAATTAAGAGCAATCAGAGCATTGTGGTTGACCCGATTGGGTCGCAACTGGCACCGACCTGGCACCGCGCCAGCCTGCGCGACGCGAGGGTCGGTGCGCGTGCACGTAGACAGACACCGTCGGCGATGCCGACCAAAAGCGGAGACGTCGGCGAAGCCGACACAACGGAGTATCTGACAGGAGACCGGCATGGCGTACCACAACCCGTTCATCGTGGACGGGAAGATCAGGTTCCCGGATAACACCAACCTGGTTAAGCACGTCGAGCGGTGGGCCAAGCTCCGCGGCGGCAGGCTGGCGTACCGGTTCCTGGACTACTCCACCGAACGGGAGGGTGTCGAACGCGACATCTCGTGGTCCGACTTCAGCGCCCGCAACCGTGCCGTCGGCGCGCGACTGCAGCAGGTCACCCAGCCCGGTGACCGCATCGCCATCCTGTGCCCGCAGAACCTGGACTATCTGGTCGCCTTCTTCGGCGCGCTGTATTCCGGCCGGATCGCGGTGCCGCTGTTCGACCCGGCCGAGCCGGGTCACGTCGGCCGGTTGCACGCGGTGCTCGACGACTGCACCCCGTCGACGATCCTGACCACCACCGATTCCGCCGAGGGAGTACGCAAGTTCATCCGCTCCCGTTCCGCCAAGGAACGCCCGCGCGTCATCGCGGTGGACGCGGTGCCCAATGAGGTAGCCGTCACCTGGCAGGAACCGGAAGCCACCGAGGGCACCACCGCGTACCTGCAGTACACCTCGGGCTCCACCCGCACCCCGACCGGTGTGCAGATCACCCACCTGAACCTGCCCACCAACGTGCTGCAGGTGCTCAACGCGCTGGAGGGTTCCGAAGGCGACCGCGGGGTGAGCTGGTTGCCGTTCTTCCACGACATGGGCCTGATCACCGCGCTGCTTTCGCCGGTGTTCGGTTACAGCTTCACCTTTATGACTCCCGCGGCGTTCGTGCGCCGGCCCGGCCGCTGGATCCGCGAACTGGCCCGCAAGCCCGGCGAGACCGGCGGCACGTTCTCGGCCGCGCCGAACTTCGCGTTCGAGCATGCCGCGAACCGCGGGGTGCCCCGCGACGACGAGCCGCCACTGGACCTGAGCAATGTCAAGGGCATCCTTAACGGCAGCGAGCCGGTGTCGCCGGCATCGATGCGCAAGTTCTACGAAGCATTCCGGCCCTACGGGTTGCCGGAGACGGCGGTCAAGCCGTCCTACGGTCTGGCCGAGGCGACGCTGTTCGTGTCGACGACCCCGATGGACCAGCCCCCGACGGTCATCCACGTCGACCGAGAGGAGCTGAACAACCAGCGCTTCGTCGAGGTGGCCGCGGACGCCCCGAACGCCGTCGCGCAGGTCTCCGCCGGCGTGGTCGGCGTCGACGAGTGGGCCGTCATCGTCGACCCCGACTCGGCCAGCGAGCTGCCGGACGGGCAGATCGGCGAGATCTGGTTGCACGGCAAGAACCTGGGCACCGGCTACTGGAACAAGGAAGAAGAGACCAACCACACCTTCCGCAACATCCTCAAGTCGCGGATCAGCGAGTCACACGCCGAGGGCGCCGCCGACGACGGGCTGTGGGTCCGCACCGGCGACTACGGCACCTATTACAAGGGACACCTCTATATAGCGGGCCGGATCAAGGACCTCGTCATCATCGACGGCCGTAACCACTACCCGCAGGACCTCGAGTACACGGCGCAGGAAGCGAACAAGGCGCTGCGCGTCGGTTATGTCGCCGCCTTCTCGGTGCCGGCCAATCAGCTGCCGCAGAGCGTGTTCGACGATCCGCACGCCGGCCTGAAGTTCGACCCCGAAGACACCTCCGAGCAGTTGGTGATCGTCGCGGAGCGGGCGGCCGGTACGCACAAACTCGACTACCAGCCCATCGCCGATGACGTCCGGGCGGCGATCGCCGTCGGGCACGGGGTGACCGTGCGCGACGTGCTGCTGGTCCAGGCCGGCACCATCCCGCGCACGTCCAGCGGCAAGATCGGCCGTCGCGCCTGCCGTACCGCCTATCTCGACGGCAGCCTGCGCAGCGGCGTCGCATCCCCGACGGTCTTCGCCACCGGATCCTGAGCAACCAAAGGGTACTTATGTCTGAGATCGACGATTCTGCGGAGCACACCGACAACACCGGCTCTGAGGCCCACGTGCCCGCCAAAAAGACCGACATGACGATCCCCGAGATGCGTCAATGGCTGCGCAACTGGGTGGGCAAGGCGGTCGGCAAGTCGCCGGACTCGATCGACGAGTCGGTGCCGATGGTCGAACTTGGTCTGTCCTCGCGCGACGCCGTGGCGATGGCCGCCGACATCGAGGACCTGACCGGCGTCACGCTGTCGGTGGCGGTGGCGTTCCAGCATCCGACCATCGAGTCGCTGGCCACCCGGATCGTCGAGGGCGAGCCGGAAACCGCAGCCGACGACACCGACGACGATATGGACTGGTCACGCGAGGGCGCGGCGGAACGCGTGGACATCGCGATCGTCGGGCTTTCCACCCGCTTCCCGGGCGACATGAACAGTCCTGAAGAGACCTGGCAGGCCCTGATGGAGGGCCGCGACGCGATCACCGACCTGCCCGAGGGCCGCTGGTCGGAATTCCTCGAAGAGCCGCGGCTGGCCGCGCGCATCGCCACCGCACGCACCCGCGGCGGTTACCTGAAGGACATCAAGGGCTTCGACTCGGAGTTCTTCGCGGTGGCCAAGACCGAAGCCGACAACATCGACCCGCAGCAGCGGATGGCGCTGGAGCTGACCTGGGAGGCGCTGGAGCATGCCCGCATCCCGGCGTCCAGCCTGCGCGGCAAGCCCGTCGGCGTGTACATCGGCAGCTCCACCAACGACTACAGCTTCCTGGCCGTTTCGGACCCGACGGTCGCCCATCCCTACGCGATCACCGGCACCAGCAGCTCGATCATCGCCAACCGGGTGTCCTATTTCTACGACTTCCGCGGACCGTCGGTCACCATCGACACCGCATGCTCGAGCTCGCTGGTGGCGATGCACCAGGGCGTGCAGGCGCTGCGCAACGGCGAGGCCGACGTGGTGGTCGCCGGCGGCGTCAACGCCCTGATCACCCCGATGGTGACGCTCGGTTTCGACGAGATCGGCGCGGTGCTGGCCCCCGACGGCCGGATCAAATCGTTCTCGTCGGACGCCGACGGCTACACCCGCTCCGAAGGTGCCGGGATGGTGGTGCTCAAGCGGGTCGACGACGCCCGCCGCGACGGCGACCAGATCCTGGCCGTCATCGCCGGCAGCGCGGTCAACCACGACGGCCGGTCCAACGGTCTGATCGCCCCCAACCAGGACGCCCAGGCCGAGGTGCTGCGCCGGGCCTACAAGGACGCCGGCATCGACCCGCGCACCGTCGACTACGTCGAGGCACACGGCACCGGCACCATCCTCGGCGACCCAATCGAGGCCGAGGCCCTGGGCCGGGTCGTCGGCAAGGGCCGCCCCGCCGACCGCCCGGTGCTACTGGGTGCGGTCAAGACCAACGTCGGGCACCTGGAGTCGGCGGCCGGTGTGGCCAGCATGGCCAAGGTGGTGCTGGCCCTGCAGCACGACAAGCTGCCGCCGTCCATCAACTTCGCCGGGCCCAGCCCGTACATCGACTTCGAAGCGATGCACCTGAAGGTCATCGACCAGGCCACGGACTGGCCGCGCTACGGCGGCTACGCGCTGGCCGGGGTATCCAGCTTCGGCTTCGGCGGGGCCAACGCGCACATGGTGGTCCGCGAAGTGCTGCCCCGCGACGTGATCGAGCGTGAACCCGAGCCCGAGCCCGCCCCGCCGGCCCAAGCGTCTGAACCGCAGGCCGGCGCGCTGGAAGGCCACGCGCTGCGGTTCGACGACTTCGGCAACATCCTCACCGACACGCCGGCCGCCGAAGAGGCCGAACCCGAACTTCCGGGCCTGACCGAAGAGGCGTTGCGGCTCAAGGAAGCCGCGCTGGAAGAGCTTGCGGCACAAGAGGTTAAGCCACCACTGATCCCGCTGGCGGTGTCGGCGTTCCTGACGTCACGCAAGAAGGCCGCCGCCGCCGAGCTGGCGGACTGGATGGAAAGCTCGGAAGGCCGGGCGTCGTCGCTGGAGTCGATCGGCCGGTCGCTGTCGCGGCGTAACCACGGCCGTTCCCGTGCCGTCGTGCTGGCCCACGACCACGACGAGGCGATCAAGGGCCTGCGCGCGGTGGCCGCGGGCAAGCAGGCGCCGAACGTGTTCAGCGTGGACGGTCCGGTGACCAACGGTCCGGTGTGGGTGCTCGCCGGGTTCGGCGCGCAGCACCGCAAGATGGGCAAGAGCCTGTATCTGCGCAACGCGGTCTTCGCCGAGTGGATTGACAAGATCGACGCCCTGATCCAGGACGAGCGCGGCATCTCGATTCTCGAGATGATCCTCGACGACGCGGTGGACTACACCGGCGACACCGTCGAATACCCCATCGAGGCCGTCCAATTGGTGATCTTCGCCATCCAGATCGCGCTCGGCGAGCTGCTCAAGGCGCACGGCGCCAATCCGGCCGCGGTGATCGGTCAGTCGCTGGGTGAGCCGGGCGCCGCCTACTTCGCCGGCGGGCTCTCGCTGCGCGACACCGTGCGGATTATCGTCCCGCGCGCCCGGCTGATGGGCGAGGGCGAGGCGATGCTGTTCGGCGAGTACATCCGGCTGATGGCGCTGGTGGAATACTCCGCCGACGAGATCAAGACCGTGTTCGCCGACTTCCCCGATCTTGAGGTCTGCGTCTACGCCGCTCCGACCCAGACCGTGATCGGCGGCCCGCCCGACCAGGTGGACGCGATCATCGCCCGCTGTGAGGCCGAAGGCCGCTTCGCCCGCAAGTTCCAGACCAAGGGCGCCAGCCACACCGCGCAAATGGATCCGCTGCTCGGCGAGTTCACCGCGGAGCTGCAGGGCATCCACCCCATGCCGCTGACGTGCGGCTACTTCTCCACGGTGCACGAGGGCCGTTACATCAAGCCGGGCAGCGAGCCGATCCACGACGTCGAGTACTGGAAGAAGGGCCTGCGGCATTCCGTCTACTTCACCCACGGCGTTCGCAACGCGGTGGACAGCGGGCACACCACGTTCTTGGAGCTCGCGCCCAACCCCGTGGCGTTGATGCAGGTGGGCCTGACGACGGCCGCGGCCGGTCTTGTCGACGCCCAGCTGATCCCGACGCTGGCCCGCAAGCAGGACGAGGTCGAGTCGATCATCTCGACGATGGCCCAGCTGTACGTGTACGGCCACGACCTGGACATCTGGACCCTGTTCCCGCGGCGCTCCGAGGGCCCTGTCGGCCCGGAGGATTACGCGAACATCCCGCCGACCCGGTTCAAGCGCAAGGAGCACTGGCTGCCCGCGCACTTCTCCGGCGACGCCTCGGTGATGATGCCGGGCAACCACGTCGCGCTGCCCGACGGCCGGCACGTTTGGGAGTACGCGCCCCGCGACGGCAAGACGGACCTGGCCGGGTTGGTGAGAGCCGCTGCGGCCCAAGTGCTTCCGGATGCGCAGTTGACGGCCGCCGAGCAGCGCGCGGTGCCTGGCGAGGGTGCGCGGCTGGTCACCACGATGACCCGCCATCCCGGCGGTGCGTCGGTTCAGGTGCACGCGCGGATCGACGAATCGTTCACGCTGGTGTACGACGCGCTGGTGGCCCGCGCTGGCTCCGAGGCGGTGTTGCCGACGGCGGTTGGCGCCGGCGCCGCGATTGCGGCCACGGCCACCAACGGGGCCGCCACGGCCGTGCCCGAACCTGCCGCCACCGAAGAAGAGGCCCAGACGCTGTCGGACAGCCTGACCGCCCGCTACATGCCCAGCGACTTCGTCAAGTGGTCGCCGGACTCCGGTGAGACCATCGCCGACCGGCTGGGCAGCATCGTCGCGGCGGCAATGGGCTACGAGCCCGAGGACCTGCCGTGGGAGGTGCCGCTGATCGAGCTCGGACTGGACTCGCTGATGGCGGTGCGGATCAAGAACCGCGTCGAGTACGACTTCGACCTGCCACCGATCCAGTTGCAGGCCGTGCGCGACGCCAACCTCTACAACGTCGAAAAGCTGATCGAGTACGCGATCGAGCACCGCGACGAGGTGGAGCAGCTGCACGAATACCAGAAGAATCAGACCGCCGAGGAGATCGCCCGGGCGCAGGCGGAGTTGCTCAGCGGCGCCACGCCGTCGACCGTGCTGGCCCCGGCGCCCGATCCGCAAGCGGAGCCGGAAACCCAGCCCGCTTCGGAAGGGGCCATCCCGCCGCCGCCGACGGATCCGTCGGGCCCATCTGGCGGTAACGGCGCACAGCCGAACCTGGCTGCCGCCGCGGAGGCGCTGAACCAGCAGGCGGTGGCCGCGGCACTCAACTCCGACGTGCCGCCACGCGATGCCGCCGAGCGGGTCACCTTCGCCACCTGGGCCATCGTCACCGGCAAGTCGCCCGGCGGGATCTTCAACACGCTGCCCCAGCTGGACCAGGACAGCGCGGCCAAGATGGCGCAGCGACTTTCCGAGCGCGCCGAGGGGCCGATCACGGTCGAGGACGTGCTGAGCTCGTCGACCATCGAGGAGCTAGCCGACAAGGTGCGCGGCTACTTGGAGGCGGGCCAGATCGACGGGTTCGTCCGCACCCTGCGGGCCCGGCCCGAGGGCAGCTCGAAGATCCCGGTGTTCGTATTCCATCCGGCCGGCGGCTCGACCGTGGTCTACGAGCCGCTGCTCAACCGGCTGCCACCGGACACTCCGATGTACGGCTTCGAGCGGGTGGAAGGCACCATCGAAGAGCGTGCCGCGGCCTATGTTCCGAAGCTGATCGAAATGCAGGGCGACGGGCCCTACATCCTGGCCGGCTGGTCGCTGGGCGGTGTGCTGGCCTACGCGTGCGCGATCGGGTTGAAGCGGCTCGGCAAGGACGTCCGGTGGGTCGGGCTGATCGACGCGGTCCGTGCGGGCGAAGAGATTCCGCAGACCAAGGAGGAGATCCGCAAGCGCTGGGACCGCTATGCGCGGTTCGCCGAGAAGACGTTCAACGTCACCATTCCGGAGATCCCGTACGAGCAGCTCGAGCAGCTGGACGACGAGGGCCAGGTCCGGTTCGTGCTGGACGCCGTCCGCGAAAGCGGTGTGCAGATCCCGGCCGGGATCATCGAGCACCAGCGCACGTCGTATCTGGACAACCGGGCGATCGACACCGCTCAGATCCAGCCGTACGACGGCCACGTCACCCTCTACATGGCCGATCGCTACCATGACGACGCGATCATGTTCGAGCCGCGGTACGCCGTTCGCCAACCCGACGGCGGCTGGGGCGAGTACGTCTCCGACCTCGAGGTCGTGCCGATCGGTGGCGAGCACATCCAGGCCATCGACGAGCCGATCATCGCCAAGGTGGGCGCACACATGAGCCGTGCGCTTGGCGACATCGAGGCGGCCGAGTCAGAACAGGTGAGGTAGGCACGTAGTGACGGATTTAGCTGCAGAACCGGTCCTGCACACCACCGCGGAGAAGCTGGCCGAGCTGCGCGCTCGACTGGAGCTGGCCAAGGAGCCGGGCGGCGAGAAGGCCGCCGCCAAGCGCGACAAGAAGGGCATCCCCAGTGCCCGCGCCCGCATTCATGCGTTGGTGGATCCGGGCACCTTCTTCGAGATCGGTGCGCTGTGCAAGACGCCGAACGACCCGAACGCGCTCTACGGCGACGGGTGCGTCACCGGGCACGCCATGATCGACGGCCGGCCGGTCGGGGTGTTCTCCCACGACCAAACGGTGTTCCAGGGCACCGTCGGCGAGATGTTCGGCCGCAAGGTCGCCCGGCTGATGGAGTGGTGCGCGATGGCCGGGTGCCCGATCATCGGCATCCAGGACTCGGGTGGCGCCCGCATCCAGGACGCGGTCACCTCGCTGGCGTGGTACGCCGAGTTGGGCCGCCGCCACGAGGCACTGTCCGGGTTGGTGCCGCAAATCTCCCTCATCTTCGGCAAATGCGCTGGGGGAGCGGTGTATTCGCCGATCCAGGACGATTTGCTGGTCTCGGTGCGCGACCAGGGTTACTTCTTTGTCACCGGGCCCGACGTGATTCGGGAAGTCACCGGTGAGGAGGTCACTCTCGACGAGCTCGGTGGCTCCGATGCGCAGGCGCGCTACGGCAACATTCACCACGTGGTCGACTCGGAGGCCGAGGCGTTCCAGTATGTCCGCGACTACCTGTCGTTTCTGCCGTCCAACTGCTTCGACAAGCCGCCGATCGTCAACCCCGGGCTGGAGCCGGAAATCACCCCGACCGACCTGGAACTCGACGCCATCGTGCCGGACTCCGACAACGCGGCCTACGACATGCACGAGATTCTGCTGCGCATCTTCGACGACGGCGACTTCCTCGAGATCGCCGCGCAGCACGGGCCCGCCATCATCACCGGGTACGCGCGCGTCGACGGCCACCCGGTCGGGGTGATCGCCAACCAGCCCATGCACATGTCGGGTGCGATCGACAACGAGGCGTCGGACAAGGCGGCGCGCTTCATCCGGTTCTGCGACTCGTTCAACACCCCGCTCGTCTTCGTGGTGGACACGCCCGGGTTCTTGCCGGGCGCGGAGGAGGAGAAGCGCGGCATCATCAAGCGCGGCGGCCGGTTCCTCTACGCCGTCGTCGAGGCCGACGTGCCGAAGGTGACGATCACGGTCCGCAAGTCCTACGGCGGCGCGTACGCCGTGATGGGGTCGCGGCAGCTGACCGCTGACTTCAACTTCGCCTGGCCCACCGCGCGGATCGCGGTGATCGGCGCCGAGGGCGCCGCGCAGTTGCTGATGAAGCGCTTCCCCGACCCGACCACGCCCGAGGCGCAGAAGATCAAGAAGGACTTCATCGAGGGCTACAACCTCAATATGGCGATCCCGTGGACGGCCGCCGAGCGCGGCTTCATCGATGCGGTGATCGACCCGCACGAGACCCGGCTGCTGCTGCGCAAGTCGATGCACCTGCTGCGCGACAAGCAACTGTGGTTCCGGGTGGGCCGCAAGCACGGCCTGATCCCGATCTAATTAGGTAGCGCGAGCAGACGCAAAATCGCCCAAAACGACGCAGTTTTGGGCGATTTTACGTCTGCTCGCCACTAAACGCGCCGGCCACCAACTCGTCGAAGCGCTCCAGCGCCTCGTCGGATTCGGCGTCGATACCGCGCAGCGGGCCGCGATCGGCCAGATACCGTTGCGCATACAGTCGCGCGACGAGGCCCTTCCGGTCGGCGCCGCGGGTGTCCCGCTCCCAGGCGGCCTGCTCGGTGAGCAACGCGGCGGCGTACACGTCGCCCATGAACACCGTCAGCGGGAACAGCCGCGCCTCGGCCACCGGCCGGTCGAGCTTCGTCCAGGCCGTCGTCGCCGCCTCGAGATCATCGATACGCCGTGTGACCAATCGGGTGGCTTCGTCGTCGTCGGAAACCGAAACCGCGTCACGCATGCGAGCCAGCAGCGTCTCGTGCGCCTGCGTCTGCTCGATGCCGCGCCGCACATCCAGACACAGGATGTTGTCCGGGCCCTCCCAGATGGTGTTCACCTGCGCGTCGCGCAAAAGCCTTGCCACCGGCCAGGTTTCGATGTAGCCATTGCCGCCGTGAATTTCGATCGCATCGGAGGCCGCGGTGATCCCAAGCCGGCAGACCTTGAGCTTGGTGACCGGCACCGCAATGCGCTGCCGGATGCTTCGGGGCTGGCGGTGGTTGCTTGCCCCGAGGCCGTCGAACACCAGCGCCTGCGCGGCCTCGACGTCGACGATCAGCTCGGCGAGTTTGCGTCGCATCAGCGGCTTGTCGATCAGCGGGCCGCCGAACGCCTGCCGCTGCCGGGCGTAGCACAGCGACTCGACCAGGGCCCGGCGCGCGTTGGCCAGCCCGAACAGCGCGATGCCGAGCCGCGCCGCGTTGGTCAGCTCCATCATGCGAGCCAGGCCTTTGCCGTCGGACGGGCCGGACTCAGCGCTGGGGTTCCCGGATAGCAGAAACGCCTCGGCGTCGACGAACTCCACCTCGCCGGACGCCACCGACCGTGTGCCGAGCTTGTCCTTGAGGCGACGGACCCGCACCCCATTGCGTGAACCGTCGCGTCGCGTGCGCAGGACGAGGAAATTGGCCACCCCACGGGACGAGTCGGGCGCGCCCTCGGGTTTGGCCAGTACGACGAACGCCTCGCCGGCGCAGTTCGACGCAAACCACTTGAAGCCGTTGAGCACCCAGGCATCTCCGGCGCGCGTTGCCGTCGTCTCCAGCGCTCCCAGGTCGGAGCCGCCGGTGCGCTCGGTCAGCAGTTGCGCGGTCTCGCCGGCCCATTCGCCGGAGTCGAACTTGGCCAGGACGTGGTCGCGAACGTCGGCGGGTGCGTAGGCGGCCACCAGCGACTGGACCATGCCGCCGCCGGTGCCCAGCGCGCAGCCCATCCCGATGTCGGCCTGGTTGAGCAGGTAGTTGGACGCGAACATCGGCAGTGACGAGCTCAGCCCCGCGCTGCGAGCCTCGGCGCGCAAGGTTCGCTGCGCGTCCAGCACCGCGCGCTTGGACGCCGTGAACGACGCGGGCATGACCACGCGGCTGATGTCGTGTCCCCAGCGGTCGTATCGCTCGAGCCGCGGCGGGTTGCGGTCGGTTTCCTCCGCCCACCGCGCGACCGGACCGCCCATCAGCTCACCGATGCGCGTCAAATGCGGCTCTGCGAAGGCGAACTCGTCGGGGCGCAGGTAGTACGCCATGAGGAACTGCAAGCTGGGATCGGTGAGATACCAATTGAGGCCGACGGCTCCGCGATAGTTGTCCGTGTGGTAGCGCTGCGCTTTTTCCGGGGTGGAGAAGGGCAGCCGGTCCACCGCCTCGAGGTCGTACTCGCTCACACCGCGACGGTATTACAAAAGCGCGGTGTTACCAGCGTTTAGGTCGGCACCAAAAACTCGGAGGTGTAGTACTCGGCCGGATCCTGGAGATGAGGACTCGGTCGTTCGACGATCACCCACACACCCTTTGTGCCCGGCCGAAGGGTGTCTTGAACGGTGACGGTCCCGACCCCGGCCGGGTCGGTTTGCAGGCCCACGAAAGCGGTACCCGGCGCTCCGGGACCGCAGCCTGCCGATGACGGCCGCGGTTCTTGGATCAGCCCGACGTCGAAATGAGTGTTTGGCGATGGCGAGTCCGCCAGGGAAACCTCTGCGACCACGGACGACCCGCTCTTGTGAATACGGACCGAGCCGGTGCCCAGTGCCACCTCGGTCTCCAGTGGTGGGTAGTGCACGAGGCTGAAATCGCAATTCCGCAGATTTGCTTGCAGCCCAACAATTGTGCCGCCCTGATCGGCCGAGGCGACGGCGATGTTCAGGGCAAACGCCGAGGAGCTGACCACACCGATTAATGCGGCGGATTTCGCCGCTGTTGTACACGTGCGCATTTCCCCACCATTGTTTTGAGTTTTCCGGATACCGAGTATTGACGCTATACGCGAAACTCAAACCGAGTCTAGAAGCAATTCTTTGAATTCAAACCCTTTAGTTAGCTGAAGAAATTCAAGCGGCTAGTTGGGCTTGATACACCCCAATGCGCCGATCCGAGCGGTAGTTGGGAAATTGGGCATCCACTCGTAAGTCATAAGTCCGGTCGAAACTCACTTGACTCCGCTGCGCGGCTGGCGACACGGCCGTAGGCATGTTCTTCGTCGTGCTCACGTCACTCGCAGGCCAGAAACATTCCCATGTTGCGGTCTCGAAGTCGATATCGCGGGTGGTATCACGTTGCAAAATGACTTGCCCAGCATCGTAGGGACGAGCGTGGCTGATGTGTCTGGGGCGCTCCGGAGAAGCGCCACCACGAGACGGCCCCGCCGAAGCCCGCTCTGAACAGCCTGGCGCTACGGCTTGATCCGCATCGCTCCGGGTGACCACCAGCCGCTGCGGGTCGCGGTGCCGAGTTGGAGCTGGGCCGGCCCGGCGTCCACGAGGGTGTCGAACTTGCGCAGCGACCCCCAGTCGCGACCCCAGTCCCGGGACAGGTAGGTCGACATGACGTGTGCCCGCAGCAGCAGGTCGGTGATGCCCAGCAGACCGCCGTTGACGCCGTCCTCCCAGGTGTCGGTGTCCTGCTTCTTGGCGTTGTAGTCCGGTGTGATGCGGAACTTCGGGATTTCGGTGACGCCATTGGCGTGCAGCATCGGATGCTGGCACGGGAAGGCCAGGCCGACCGCCCAATCCATCAGCACCGGCTGGGTAGAGCCGACGTACTCCTGCAGGGAACGCAATTCCGGCACCCGCGGCGGTGTCACCGCGATCCAGTCGTCGGGCGTCAGGGAGAGGTCTTCGGCGACCAACCGGACCGCGACCGCGTCCGCGGGCACCTTGTCGCGGGCGAACCGTAGGTTGCGCCACGCCTTCGGCTGTTCCCCGTTCAGGTCGTAGGGCACCAGCCGCCCCGCCGGCACGGGGTCACCGCCGGGTCCGGGCCGGCCGTATTCGAGGACCACGGTCTGCCCATTGGTATGCCCGTGCAGCACACTGTTTCCGGCGATCGTGCCCGCCGCGGTCACCACGATCAGCGGGTGGCCGTCGTCCGGCTTGGGTAGCTGGTACCAGGCCGAGGCGAGCCTGCTCTGCTGTTGGGCACCGGTGGTGTAGCTGCCCGCCAGCGGAACCTGCTCGGGATTGAGGCCGTAGGGCAACGGCACCAGGGATCCATTGATGCCCGGCGTCTTCAACCTGGTCGGTGCGCGCCAGTCATATGCGTACCAGTCGTAGTCGGTGCCGGGCTGCGGCACCGATGTCTCCTGAACCGCCTCGGCCACCGTGTGGTCCGGTACGCCGTTGGGCGTGAACCCGACGGGGTTGACGCCGCCCAGCGGACCCAACGGACCGTAATCGCCGGGCAGGGGCGGCATATAGCCGGCGTTGCTGTCCGGTTCGACGAGCACGTCGTCGGCGAGTGCGCAGCCACCGGCGAACTCGCGCAAGTTGGACCAGCCGTTGGAGTAGGTGGGGTACTGACGCACGATCCCGGCCACCATCGACGCTACGAACACCACCGCCATGAACGCCGCCGCGAGCGGCACCGGCGCGGCCGTCACCGCCCGCGCGAGCCGGCCCTCACCGCGGTCCCGCGGCGCGAAGTGCAACCACATCGCCCACAGGGCAGCGACCGCGAACAGCGCGAAAAAGACTGCGCTGACCGTGATTCCGGCGATCTTCGGCATGGCGCTGTTGAACGGCACGCCGTAGCTGGACACGTACCACCAGCCGTTGAAGGTGGCGAAACACAGCGCCAACACGAACAGCACGGCCGCCGCGAACGCCATCCGGTTGCGCGACCAGCGCAGCACGTCATGCGACACCAAAACCGTGGTCAGCGCGCACATCGCCGCCCCCACCGCGGCGAAGAGCCCGAAGTGGTGCACCCACTTGGTCGGGGTGAACATCAGGAAGAACATGGTCGCGAAGATGACACCCATCAGCCGCCACGCCGGCCCACGGGCCACCCCTGGAATTCGCTTGCGCCGCAACATGATGAACACGGCGGTGAACAGGCACAGCGCGGTGATCAGGAAGCCGAACCGCCGCGACACCGCACCGTCGACGGTGGGCAGGAAGAGGTAGTAGTAGCGCAGGTTTTCGGTGTACCACGCCTGGCTGGGGCCGATCGCGGTGCGAATCCTGGTGGCCTCCAACACCGTTGACAGTGTCTGGTCGGCGAAGACCACGGTCAGTACTACGAACCCGGCCGCCAGCATCGGGGCGACCAGCGGCCAGGTGCCGACCAGGCGATGGCGATGGACCAGGATTCGCAGGATCGGGCGGCCACCGGCGATCAGCGCGGCCACCGCGATGAGACCGGTGGGCTGGACAGCCAGCGTGAACGCCGCGGTGATGACCGCCAGCGCCGCCGGGGTCATGCGGCTGTACCGCATCGACCGCTCGATCAGCACGTAGGTCACCAGCGAACCGACCGCGATGATCGGCTCCGGACGAAGGCCGTTGTTGAACGGCATCCACGCGGTGAGCAGGACCAAACCGGCCGCCCAGTTGGCGGCGGTGCTGGAAGTCACCGCCGGCCCCAGCCGGGGCAGCACCTCCCGCGACAGCAGCAGCCAGCAGACCAGCCCGGCGACCAAGTCGGGCAGTCGCATCCACAGGCTGTGGTCGCTCACGTGCGTCATCAGCGCCAGCAGGTTGTAGTACCAGCCGAACGGGTCCTCCGGGCTGCCGAACCAGCGGAAGTAGTTCGACATGTAGCCGGCGTGATCGGCTACCCGGGCCATCCCGAGGATGTAGCCGTCGTCGGAGGAATTCGCGCCGATCACATGCCACAGCAGGAACCCGAATATCACCGTGGCGTCGATCAGGGTGAACTTGCGCCATCGCGTCGGAATCCAGCGTTGCATTCGCCGGCCGTCCAACTGATCCAGGCGCCAGAGCGCGATCAGCGCGACGATGGTCGACACGATCGCCACCACCATCGCGACGAGTTTGAGCGTCGTGGGCGTGGTGGAGAACCGGGTGTCGATGGTCGCCGAGAACCGCAGGCCGGGCGGGGCAGGTCCGGTCAGGTCGGTGAACACCCCGACGATCTGCGGGCGCAGGTTGGGATCGGCGAACCCGCCGCGCAACGGCTTGCCCGCGGGATCCGTCAGGCCGACGAAGGTCGCGAAGGTACCGGCCCGGGTGGAGGTGACATCGATGTGGTCGCACTGCGGTGAGGCCACCAGGTCGCGTGGCGCGCTGACGATCACCACGTTGCGGTCGGTGACGTCTACCCGCTGGCTGCTGACGACGACGAACAACGCATTGAGCGCGGCGTCCTTGCCCTTCTTGGGTGCCGTGCTCAGGATCACCCCGCCGTCGGGCGGCAGGTCGCGCACCACCGAGCACGGCACGGTCACGCTGGCGTCGACCGGCGTCAGCGAAATCAGCGGCGCGGTAACGCTGTTCAGCTGGCCGTTTTGCGGCCAGTTCAGCATCGCGGTGGTCTGCACCACGGGCAGCAGCGGCGTGGCGACCGACAGCACGAAGCCGAGCAGCCCCGCGATCGTCGCCACCCAGCGCGTCACCCGCACGTTCTGATCGGCGTCACGCTGCGTCGCCGCCGCTCGGTGTTCGGAGTCGATGACGCTCATGGCAGGGCCCGTATCGGTCCTTGCCGGGCCCACCCGGAAACCGTTTTGGCGCCCTGGTCGATGACGGCGTTGGGCGCCTGTTCGGCCGGCACCAACCGGTGATACTGCTCGACGGACCCCCAGTCGCGATGCCAGTCGCCACTCAGGTACGTCGAGACCGTCGTGGCATACAGCATTGACTGAGTGAACAGGAACGGCCCGCCCGTCTCGGCGGCCTGCCACCCGTTCGACGACGCGGCCGTCTGTTTGTGGTCGGGCAGGATGCGGTATTGCGGAAGTTCCGCCACGCCAAGGTGTTCGGAGAACGGCCGCTGGCAGGGGAAGTTCGCGGCCGTCGCGATGTCCATGAGTACCGGGGTGTTCGAGCCGAGCAGTTGCTGCAACGTTTGGAGCACCGGTACCCGTGGCGGCGTGAACGCGAACCACTGTTCGGAACTGAGGTTGGGGTCGTATGCGACGATGCGTGCCACGTTAGCCTCCGGTGGCGCCCAGGCCAGTGGGAAGCGCAGGTTGCGCCACGCCGGCTCCGGCCCGATGTCGATCGGGTGTACCTCCGCAAGCGGTTGGGTGCTGCCGTCGGGGCGGGTGACACCCCACTGCAGTTTCAGCTGCTGCCCATAGGTGAAGGTGCCGTCCTCTTTGTACGACCAGATGGCACCGGCCGCGGAGACCACGACCAGCGGCCGGTCCGGCGCGCGGGGCGGCAGCTGATACCAAGCCGACGTCGCGGTGGCGGCCAGCGAGTTCTCTCCGTAGCTGCCCATCACCGGGGTGCGGGCCGGGTCCAGGCCGAAGGGCAGCGCCGCGCGCGACCCGTTCACCCCGACCGGGCCTTTACCCCCCGCGGTGCCCGCGGAATCGGTCATGGAGGCGTTGGGCTTGTTGGGTGACGCATCGGAGTTCACCACTCCCGGTTTGGTCACCACCGGGTTTGATCTCAGGTCATCGCCGACTCCGTCGGGTTTGAAGCCAACGGGGTTGGTTCCGCCGAGCGGTCCCGCCGGGCCGAATTGCTGCCCCGGGACCGGCTGCAACAGTCCAACATTGGGGTCGGGTTCGGCGAGCACGTCATCGCCCATCGCGCAACTGGTGTTGGAGAGCCCGGACTTGATCGCGGCCACGTTCGCTTTGGCGGTGGTGTAAAGCGGATAGCGGACCACCGCGCCCTTGGCCAGCGAGCCGACTTCGCCGAGGACCATGATCACCGCCACCACCAGCAGTGGCGTAGAAGCCAGCACGCGGTTGCGCCGGTTGTCCTTGACTTCGGTGTGCCCGGCATAGTCCATCCGGAAGTGGAACCAGGCGGCCAGCAATCCGGTGAGGACAGACAAAATAAGGAACATATACGTCACGGGGAGGCTCGCCATCACGGGCTGAATGTCCCACCACGGCACCCCGTAGTTGCCGACGTAGAACCAGCCGTTGATGCCGGAGGTGGCCCACGCCAGCACGAAGAGCAGCGCCGTCACGTACAGCGTCAGGTTGCGGCGGCTGTGCAGGCCGATACGGGCGACCGCGAACGCGGTCACCGCACCCAGCGCGCCGGCGAGCCCGGCGAATGCGCCGAACTGCACGGCCCACTTGGTCGGGGTGAACGTCAAAAGCAGCAGGCCAACCGCGGTGGTGCCGATCAACCGCCACCCCGGGCCGCCGGCCAGCCCGGGCACTCCGCCGCGCCTCAGCAGTATGAACATCACGCCGAACATGCACAGCAGAAGCACCAGCACCGCGAACCGCCGCGCCATCGACCCGTCCGGGTTGGACTCCACCGTCAGGAAGTAGTAACGCAGGAATTCCTGGTACCACGCGATGGTGGGGCCGACCTTGTACTTGATGCGTGCCGACTCGGCAACCGTGGCGAGCGTCTGACTGCGAAACACGACCACGGTGATCAGCGATAACGACGCCGCCAGCACGGCCAGCGGGGCCAGCAGACCATCGGTCGCCCGTCGGCGCCGGATCGTCTGGGCGATGGCCCGCGCGCCGGTAACCAGAGCGGCGACGGCGATCAATCCCTGCGGTGCGAGCGTCGCGGTGAGCGTCGCGACGATGATCGCGACCGCCGCGGGAGCCAAGCGGCCCAGTGCGATGGATCGTTCCACCAGCTTCCAGGTCAAGACCACGCCCAGCGCGATCAGCGGCTCGGGTCGCAGCCCGTTGTTGAACGGCAGCCAGGCGGCCAGGAAGACGGCGCCCCCGGTCAACACCGCCGCCCCGTTCGCCGCCAACCCGCCGCGCCCCGGTCCCAGTCGTCGCAGCACGCAGCGGCTGATCAACAGCCAGCAGGCGATCCCGGCCAGCGTGGCGGGCGCTCGCATCCATACCCCGGCAGTGCTCACCGACGCCAGCTGGGCCAACACCGAGTGGTACCAATCGAACGGGGCCTCCGTGGTACCGAAATACCGGTAGTAGTTCGCGATGTATCCGGCGTGTGGTGCCACGCGGGCGATGGTCAAGTTGTACCCGTCGTCCGACGACGTGGCGCCGAGGACGTGCCAGAGCAGCAGCGTCGCGATCACTCCGGCATCGGCGATCCAGGTCGTCAGGCCAACCCGCCACCACGATGGGCGATGCTCACGGGGGCGGTACCGGGAGAGCCAGGCGATGGGTGATCGCCAGTCGCGCAGTGTGACGTCGCCCCGGCTGTGGCGATCCAGCACGCTCATCGCCACGATGGCTACCAGCACCGCGAGCGCACCAAGGACCATCAGCAGCGTCTTCAGCGTCGTCGGCGCCGTGATGAACCTGGTGTCGACGTCGATGCGCGCCGACAACCCGGGTTGGGCGGCAACCTTCATCTCGGTGAAGATCCCACCAACCTGGGGCTTCTTCTCCGGGGCGAGGACACCCCTGGCCCCCGGGATGCCGACGAAGTCCGCACCCGCGGAACCGGCGTCAGCCCAGATGTGCAGGACGCTGCAGGCGCCGACGGCCGAGCGCTGCGCCACCGCGGCCACCGAGTCCCGGAACGCGACGACGATCACGTCTTTACTGGCGCGCACGAACAATCCGTGCTTGCCGGCGTCTATGCCGCCCGACGGCAGGGTGGACAGCACCAGGCCGCCGTCGGCGGGCAGGGTGGCCATCGCCGCGCACGGGATGGAGATGTCCAGCGCACGCGGCGACCCGGAAACCAGCGGCGCGGTGATCTGCGTGACGTGACCGTCCGCCGTGGCGCCTTGGGGCCACCGGATGGTCGACGTGGTCTGCCTTACCGGAAGCAACGGAACAAGGGCGCACAGGATCAGGCCCACCAGGCCGGCGACGGCGGCGACCAACCGCGGGATCCGCTGCGATCGCTCGTTACCGTCGGAGGACACGAGGGTCGATGGTAAGCGACGCCGCTTTCCCGAGTGAGGACGCCGGGCCGGGCAATGCAGGCCCCGCTGCCCAACGCAACCCGAGCCGCGTGGATTCACCCGCTTGCGGCCGCGCATGCCGTCACAATGGGGAGCTACAAGGGGAGCTACATCAGGAGCTATAAGGCCCTCGAAACCCAGGAGGCTGGCGGCGCAAATGAAGTGCTCGGGACTCGGGTTCGGCGTGCTGGGGCCGCTACTGATGACCACTCACGGCGTCCGGTTGCCGTTGGGCGCGCCCAAACAGCGGGCGGTTTTGGCCATGCTGGTGATCAACCGCAACCGTCCGGTCTCGGTCGACGCGTTGATCGACGCGGTCTGGGACGACGATCCGGTACCGGCCGCTCGCACCAGCATCCAATCCCACGTTTCCAATCTGCGGCGGCTGCTGCGCGACGCCGGCGTCGACCCTTACCAGGTGCTGGCCAGCGCCCCGCCGGGGTACCAGCTCAGCATTGCCGATACCGAGTGCGACGTCGGGCGGTTCACGGCCGAAAAGGCCGCCGGCATCCAGGCCGCCGCGGCTGGACGATTCGAGGATGCCAGCAGTCACCTGTCGGCCGCGCTGCGCGAATGGCGCGGACCGGTCCTCGACGACTTGCGCGATTACACATTCGTGCAGGCGTTCGCCACCGCACTGGTGGAAGAAAAGGTGGCGGCGCACACCGCGCACGCCGATGCCGAGATCGCTTGCGGCCGGGCCGGGGCGGTGATCGGGCAGCTCGAGGCGCTTACCGCCGAGCATCCTTATCGCGAACCGCTGTGGGCGCAGCTGATCACCGCCTACTACGTCACCGAGCGCCAATCGGATGCCCTGGGCGCGTATCGCCGTCTCAAAACGGCCCTGGCCGACGGGCTCGGCATCGACCCCGGCCCCACCGTCACCGCGCTGCACGAGCGCATCCTGCGCCAGCAGCCGCTGGCTGCCAAGCGCTTGATCTCCACCACCCGCCGGCTGGGCGCATATCAAGGCGACGCGGACGCTGCGGAGTCGGTCGACGCCTGGTTGCTTGACCGGGCGGGTCGGCGGTACCGGCTGAGCGGCGCGACCACCCGGATCGGGCGTCTCGACGACAACGACATCGTCATCGGCGACGACGCCGACGTCAGCCGCCATCACGCGGTGATCATCGACACCGGAGCAGGTTTCGTGATCTACGACTCGCGGTCGACCAATGGTGTCGAAGTAGGCGGCCAGCGCATCCGGGGCAGCGCCAACCTTGGTGATGGCGACCGTATCCGCATCGGTGGCACGGAGTTCGTCGTCGAGATCAGCGGCGGCTCAGCCGGTTAGCCGCTTGGCCAGCGTGGGCAGGCCGGGGCCGGTGAGGTCGGCCAGCGCCGCGGGACGGCCGGTCATTGCCATCAGCAGCGCCTCGCCGGGGCCGGATACTTCGGCCCCGCTGCCGTGTTCCCAGTCGACGTCGGTGGCACGCAGGTGCAGTCCCCTGATCCGACGCCCGGCGCCCAGCCTGGGGTTGCCCGGCACCAGGCCGAGCACCCGGACCAGCCGCTCGGCGGGAATGACGCGCGGCTGGTCGAGCGCGCGCCGAATGTCTTGGTGGTGGACCGTGCCGTCGACGAGCGCGATCATGCCGCCGAAGCCTGCGGTAAGGCCGCGAGGGGTCAGGTGATTGCCGAGAAAATCCAGCAATTCCTGCGGGCTGAGGGCGGAGAACTCGTCGACGCCAACCTGGTTGGTCCGCACGATCCGGCCCTTGGCGAATCGCTTGATCAACCCGAGAGTGCCCAGCTCCTCGTAGCTGATCACATGCGCGACAACGTCTTTCACACTCCACTTGGTGCATAGGCTGGGCGCATCCCACTGTTGGGGCGTCAGGGTGGCCAGGAATGCCGCGAGGTCGGCCCGCTCGGCGCGGGCCATGTCCATCAAAGTGGTTGCACCGTCTGTCGTCATGATCGCGCCGCCACGCTGAACAGCCGACCGTAGCGGTCCAGATAAAGTGGCCAGCCCGCCTCACCGTCGACGCCGCGGGCGACCGACTGCCAGCCCGGACCGTGCCGGTCCAGATGACGGTGTTCGAGTTCGACGCGGGTGCGTTGGGCCGCCTCGGCGACAAAGCGCACCTCGACCTCGCTGGCTTTGGCCGGATCGTCCTGCAGCTGCCAAGTCGGACCGATGTCCCAGGTGAACACGACGCGGGTGGGCGGCTCGTAGACCAGCACGCGCGCCCATCGGCACTCGGTCCCGTCGACGCCCCGGTCGTAGATGTGCCCACCCGCCCTGGGTTCGAAAACCGTCTCGGCGATGGGAACGGCGAGCAGGTTGTGCTCACGCGGTTTGAAGTCGCCGAAGCGCTCGGTGAAGACCGCGAACGCCCGCTCGATCGGGGCATTGACGACGATGTGGTGACGCACGTCGGGTGTGGTCATGCAGGATCTCCTCCCGTCTCATCGAAGCTTTGTGCGTAGGTGGCCAGTGCCTGGCTCCAAAACCGGTCGAGGTCGGCCCGCAACGCCTGCAGGCCGGTCGGGTCGAGTTGGTAGACGCGACGCGTTCCCGAAGCGCGGTCGCGCACCAATCCGGCGGATTTGAGCACCTTGAGGTGCTGTGAAACGGCCGGTCGGCTGACCGGCAGGTCACGAGCCAGTTCGCCGACGGCCAGCGGGCCGTGGGCAAGGCGCTCCACGATCGAGCGTCGTGTCCCGTCGGCCAACGCGACCCAACCGTCTTGGTAAGTGGCCACGAACCGTAAGTCTAGGCTTACGGAGGGCTGGAGCTCAAGGTTTTGTGCGGGTTGGTGCTTTAGTCAGTCCCGCTCGGAAATCCGTGGTGCTCGCGTAATCCTTCGGCCCATGACATCGCGTGCCGAGGAAGGCCACGATTGAAGTCCTGGTGCCCACACACGACGGGTCGAACGAACCATTTGCGAGGCACTGCATGAATGGGGGCGGATCGGCGATCTGGTCGACTCGTACGCGCGCCCACCTCTTCCTAATGGCCTACTTTGTTGGGATGGATTTTGATTCCGCGGTGGATGTGGATGCGGTGCGCAGGGTGGGCGATTGGTTGGCCGATGCGCTCGTGAAGGTTTCTGGGTTTGCACCGGTCGCTGTCCCCGCCGTATCGGGTGGTGTTGGGCGGGTGACGGTTTCAGCGCATGGGAGGTTGCTGCGACTGGAATTGACGCCGCAAGCAATGCAGTTGCGCTCCGACCGTTTGGCGGCGTGGATAGAGCAGGCGTACGTGGAAGCATGCGAGTCTGCTGTGGCTCAGGTGCGGGGGCTGATCAAGCAGGTTACCGGCGCTAATCCACAGCTGGCTGACATGTTCGATCAGTTGGACCGGGATTTCGGGAAGCTCAGCACGGCGTTGCGGGCGCCGAAAACGCGCGCTGTTCAAGAGCGCGAAGAGCAGGATTTGGGGCCGGACTGGGAGACGCCGGAGTGGGACCCGAGCTCCGATCCGCTGGGGCGGACCATCGGCAGCTGAGCGACAGCTTTTAGCCCCACATTTTCAGGTTGGCGTTGATGGCGCTGGTGTAGTTCTCGTGGGCGATCTTGGCGCTGTCGCGGATTTTGCGGAGTCCTTCTTGGAGGTCTTCGACGCCGGAACGCCACTGGGCTTGCCATTGTTTGTGGGCCTGTTCGGTGGCGCCCGTCCACGGCATGTTCGCGACGTAGGCGTCGATCAGGTCGATGTTGGCATCGGTCGCCCTGGTGAACTGGCTCATGTGCGTAATGAGGTTGCCCAGTGCGTCCAGGTCAACGGCGTAGGCGTCGTCACCGGCTGCCCCCAACACGCTCATGCTTGATCGGTGGTTTGGAATGCGGTAGCGGAGTGCATAACTAATCCCGTAACTTGCTCGAGCGCGACAACGACCTTGTGGATGCCCTGTTGCCATAGCTGCCAGCCCTCATCGAGCTTGGTGGCCGCACTACCGGTCCACGAGCCGTTGATCACCTCCTCGCCCTCGGATTTGAGCCGCATAAACGCGTCTTTGATGTCGGTATTCACGTCATCGATGTCTTTGGCCGAGGCGATCACCTCCCTGGGCTGCACATAAAGCACACCATCGCCGCCACGTTCAGCCATGCCTGTTGCTCGCTTTCGTCGCTTACCCACGCTCGTGATGCCCCCTGATGCGCTCTACACTACTGTCCCTGCCAGCGACCACTGAGATCGTCGCGGCCGGAAGGGGGGCGATGGTTGATGTAGATCCGGAGATGTATTTCCGCGCATCAACCTCGACACGGTTCAGTGCTGAGATCCTCGACGGTGCACTCGACCAGCTTAAAATCGGTCTGACCGGGTCAGGTGGGATGGCTGGCTCGGACAACACTGGCCACGAGTTCAGCGGCGGATATGACCACGTCGCCCAAGGTGTCGTGGCCGGTCTTGCCGGGCTAGTCGACATGTCCGTCAACGCTGCCGAGTTGATCCGGGCCAGCGGTTTGAACCACCAAGCCGCCCAACGCTCTTCCACGGAGGGCAGTCCGCCGCCACCGTCGGCACCGATACCCGCCATTCCAACAACCGCCGTGCCGAGCGTTCCGTCCGCCTACGGCGGCGGAGGCGGCGAGCCGACCGGTGTCATCGCCACGGCCTGGCACTACGTCCAGCAATGGGTCGGCTACGTCTGGCCCAACGGCAGCCCAGAAAGGCTGGAAGCCGCTGCTCGAGCCTGGACGACCGCTTTCAACACCATCAAAAGCAGTGAAACACCCATCGATTGGGCGACTACCGACCTGGCCGGCCAGGAATCGCCCGAAATCCCGGCCGCCACAGCGCACCTCAACGACCTTAAGGGCACGTTCGACAAAGTCGGTGGCGCGTGCTTGCAAATGGCCACCAGCTGCAACAACCTCGCCCAGGCCATCAGGGACGCCCACCAACAATTGACCGATGAACTCGCCGAATTTGCCGCCGAGTTCATAGTCGGAGAAATCGTCTTCGGCCTGTTGGTTGAAGTGGGCGGCGAGCTTTGGGGTAACGCAGCCATGGCTGCCCGAGCCATCAATGTAGCGCGCCGGTGCGCCCGCATCATCGAAAAACTCATCGACCTCGCACGAGGAGCGGCCCGGATCGCCAAGGTTGCTGGCGAGAAGATCATGGGTCTGGTCACAAAGATAAAGAGCACGGTCGCCGCCATCGTCAAGCGTGCGCCCGAGACGAGTAAGCTGAGTGCCGATGATTTGTTGGCGGTAGCCGACTACACCGGTAACGGGTACAAGGAATTAAACGCGGCATTAAGGAGCGGCACTTTGAATGCGTCGCAGCAAGCGCGAATAGACGCAATCAACAGCGCCTTGACGAAACTCCCCACGTACGAGGGACCGGTCTGGCGTGGTACAGACCTTCCTCCCGAGGCCCTCGCGAGTTACCAGCCCGGGACAGTTGTTACAGAAAGCGCATTCACAAGCACCTCAACGAATCCAGCCATTGCCAGTTCGGCGGCTTTTTCGGGTAACGTAGAATTTCGCATCATTTCAAGTAGCGGACGAGACATCTCCGGTGTGTCGAGTTATGCCCATGAGCAGGAGATACTCTTTCCTCCGGGAACGCAATTCTACGTGAGTAGTCGGACCGTCGACCCCCGGACAGGCAGGACAATCATCGAAATGTTACAGCGCTAGGAGTCGTGAAATGAGTAAACGAATTGCAGGCAAGACATTTTCGACCCCGGAGGAGGCGGGCGTGACACCGCCAAGCGCTTCGGAACTAGAGCGCGCTCGCCGACTGTTTGACGCGTTTCAGCGAGAAATTGATGGCGTTAAGCCCGAGGATCGCATGCCGGCGCCACCGAAGTTCTGGGATGACACATCCGGGACCGAATACGAGACGTAAGATGTAGTACTTCCGCGCAAGGATTCGGGGCGGTCACTTCGACTACTCACGCGGGTGTCGCCAATCTGTCGTGCCGGCAAATTTACATCCGCGTCTATCCGCCCATCCAAAAACCGGTTCCTCCTCATTAATTAACGCATCAGTGCAAGAGCTGGCACACGAACCGCCCGTGGGCGATTTATAAGCGGCTCAAGACTCACTCCTGACTAGCTTAGAAATGACACAAAACGAGGGTGTATATAGGCAGGATGGGAGAGCGCGCTGAAATCCGTTTTATTGCACGCATTTTCGTGACCGTAGCGGCCCCGCCGGCGTCGTTCGGCGCGATCGGGTTGATCTTTCCGGGTGGCCGCGGCTTTGGCGCGGCGGTTATTCCGTTGACCCTGTATTCTATGGGGCTGCGACGATACGGTGGACTTCCTCGGTGATTGAGTCGGTGATGAAGGTTCGATGTCCGCTTCGACCCGTGGGGAGGTGATGATGGCGGCCAGGCGAAAGACTTTGCCGAAGCACTTCGAACAACTGCTTGATGCCGGCGACCTTCATGCGTTGAAGAGGGTCTACGACGACTGTGTGATTGATGCGCGCGGTGGCCCGTGCAAGGTCGTTGCCATCGGGTTTCGGAACTGCCCTGATGATTTGACCCGCTGGCTCGTCGGCCAGGGACTTGACGTCGACACACCTGACGCCAGCGGGCAAACCCCGCTGGCGTTTTGGTGCCTGCACGATAAAGACATCAGTGTGCTGCTTGAGCTCGGCGCCAACGTCAACGCTGCGGACAACAACGGTCGTACCCCGTTGCATTCGGCGGTTCCGCGCAGCCCACGCAACGTGCGCATCCTGCTCGAGCACGGCGCCAACATCACTGCCTTGGAAACGTCGTCCATCGACGGCCGAGGACGCACGCCTTTGCAGCTGGCCCTGGAACAATGCAGCAACAGCGAGGTAGTGCGCGTCGCTGAATCGGCGCGGATACTGCTCGATGCTGGCAGTCCCGTGCCGGCCAACGCGGCGGACTGTGTGACCGCCATCGGACAGCGGGTTCAGGCGCTCCTGGACCGCTGGCCCGATGACGACAACTCGGACATCATCGACGCAGTCGAGAGTCTTCACGCGATGTTCGGCGGCACTCCCGCAATGCCGGTCCGCAAACACGACGGCATCTCACCAATAGCGGTCACCGCCACCGCGTGGCAGGAGCAGTTCAACGAACTATGGGACCTCCTGGTCCCCGGCAGCGGCGCGGCGGCCACCATCCAGGGCGAGGTGATTCGCCTGGCCGGCCGCATCGCGCGCGAACTACTCGATAACGGCGCCGTCAACTGGGACCGTGATTTCGCCCGGATGAAAAAAGCCCTCATCTCCCACCTCGGCTCGAAGACGCCGGTGACCAGCGCCGAAGAACTGGCCGAGCTTTCCAGGGGCCTGCGCGCAGACTTCGACGCCCACGCTGTTCACCGCGTCAACGAGCTTGCGGTCGCCTGGGTACTCGCCAACCCCGATCCCACACCGCTACCGGGTCGCCCCAAATACCAACGATGAACTCACCGCGCAGACCCTCGGCCGCACTCGTCGGGCGCGGTCGGTGAGCGGACGCGGCACGTCTGTTCATCTCGCCGCGCACCGTGCAAACCCACCTGACGCACGTCGACACCAAACTCGGACCGGCGTCCCACGTGCAGCTGGTGCAGGCACTCGCCCCGTCACTAGGTCTTGCGCAGCGGCGCGGGGTTCCACAGCCCGCTGCGGGTCACCGTCCCCAGCTCGAGCTGCGCCGGCTGGGCGTTGGGGTAGTACGGCGTCAGCTGTTGCAATCCGCCCCAGTCCCGGAACCAGTCGTCTCGCAGGTAGGTCGCCACCGTCGTCGCCTTCACCAGCAATTCGGTGATGCCCAAGGGGCCGCCGCCGTTGTTGTCCATCACCGGAGAGTTGGCCTCGGCACCGAATCGGTCGGGCAGAATGCGCCATTTCGGCGTCTCGTCCACGCCGTTGCGGTGGCCGAACGGTCGCTGGCACGGAAAGGCCAGTCCCACAAGCCAATCCAGGAACACCGGGTCGCGCGAGCCCACCACCTCCTGCAGGGTGCGCAGCTGCGGAATCCGCGGCGGCGTAAGCGCAATCCAGTGCTGCGGCGCCAGGTCGGAGTCGTCGGCGACCAACCGGACCTGGGTGGCGTTGCTCGGAATCACCGATAGCGGCAGGCGCAAGTTGCGCCACGCCGGGGCGGCGCCGACGTCGCCGAATTGGAATGACCCGCCAGGGTGTCCGTTGGCGGCGCCGTCGTCAGTGGCCCACTGCAGCTGGATCTCGCGGGGGTCGAAGCGGCCGGCCGCCGAGATCACCAGCAGCTTGTCGCGCTGGTCCTTGCTGGGCAGTCGATACCAGGCCGACCGCAGCATCGCGGGCACTTGGATGCCGGAACGCCAGCTGCCCAGCACCGGCGTGCGGGCCGGATCCAGGTGGTAGGGCAACTGGGCGCGGGAGCCGTTGATGCCCGGGGCGGCGTTGGTGCCGCCCTCGGTGCCCGCCTCGCTGGTAGTGGTCTTGCTTTCTTCATTGATGAAGCTGCGGTCGCCCGGACGTTCCATCACCGGGTCGGCGGATACATCGGCGGGAATCCCGTTGGGCGTGAAGGCTTCCGACAGGCCAGAGCCCAGGGCGTCGCCGACCGGAGCGTTCACCGGAGTCAGCATGCCGGCGTTGGGATCCTGCTCCACCAGCACGTCTTCGGCCAGTCCGCAAGATTTCCCGGTGAGCGCCTGCAGGTTGGATCGGCCCACCGACCACGCCGGATACTGGGTCACCATCGCCGCGGTCAACGAGAACACTTCGAAAATCACCAGGATCCAGGTCGCAATTGCCAACGGCGACTGCACAATTCCCGCCACCCGGGCCCCGTACCGCGTCTTGGGGGGCCCGTCGGAGGTAGCCACGAAGTGGAACCACGCGGAAAGCAACAGCACCAGCACGGTCAGCGCCAACAGCACCGTGGCAAACGCATAATGCCAATCGGGGAACGAATTCGACCACGGCACACCGAAATTGGAGACGTACCACCAGCCGTTGACGCTGGCGAACGACAGCGCGACCAAGAACAGCACGGCGGCGGCGAACACCGTGCGATTGCGTCGGGAATGCATCGACCCAGCCGTGACCGCCACCGCCGCAAGCGCTCCCAGGCATCCGGCCAGCCCGGCGAACACCCCGAAGTGATGTGTCCATTTGGTGGGAGTGAACATCATCGCCAGGAACGAGATGATCGTGATGCCGACGATGCGGCGGCTCGGCCCGGTGGCGGTGCCCGGAATCCGGCCCTTGCGCAACGACATTGCCACCGAGATCGCCAGCGCGAGCACCACGGCCAGCACCGCGAACCGGCGCGCCACCGACCCGTCGGGGCTGGCCATGAACAGCCGTTCGTAGCGGATGTGTTCGTCGAACCAGCTCAGGCTGGGCCCGACGGCCCGCTTGAGCATGCTGGCCTGCACCTCGCCGGCCAGGGTCTGGTCGCGGAAGATCAGGATCGTGGTGACGGTCACGGCGGCCAGGATGGGCGACACCAGCGGCAGCAGGCCGAACCGTTTGGACCTGCGGTGCAGGATGGTCCGCAGCGGCCCGATCGCTACCAGCAGCGCACCGATGGAGGCAATGCCCGTCGGGCCGGAGAACAGGGTCAGCGCGCCGATGATGCAAGCGACCGCCACCGGCAGCAGCCTGCTGGTCGCCACCGCGCGTTCGACCGAACACCAGGTCAGCAGAATGCCTAGGGCGATGATCGGCTCGGGCCGCAGGCCATTGTCGAGCGGCAACCACACCGCCAGGAACATGCCCGCCGCGGTCCAGGCCGCCGCCCGGCTGTGCTTGACGGATTGACCCAACCGGGGCATGACCTCTCGGCTGATCACCCACCAGCAGGTCAGCGCCATCGCCAGGACCGGCAGCCGCATCCAGATGCTGGCGGTGGTGACGTGGGCCCACAGCGCGAGCAGGTCGTAGTACCAGCCGAACGGAGCTTCGGGCGTACCGAACCAGCGGTAGTAGTTGGCCATGTATCCGGCATGCTCCGACACCCGCGCCATGGTCAGGATGTAGCCGTCGTCGGAGGTGTTGGCCCCCACGAAATGCCACCACACCAGCACGCCGATGACCAGGGCGTCCAGCCCGCCGATCGACCACCAGCGAGCGGGCAGGAAGCGCCGGTGCCTGGTGCCGTCCGCGGTGTCCAGGATGTGCAGGGCGACCAACGCGACAACGGTCAACAGCACGCCGAGCGTCATCGCGACCAGCTTCAGCGTGGTCGGGCTGCTGCTGTAACGGGTGTCGACGGTCGCCGAGAAGCTCAGACCCGCTGGCGTCGGCCCGGACAGGTCGGTGAACACGCCGACGATCTGGGGCCGGAAGTCATAGCCGCTGCGTTCGCCGCGCAGGGGGGAACCCGGATGCTCGGCATTGGGTCCCTGCGTCAGGCCGACGAACTCGGCGGTCACCCGGTCGGCGTGGGCGGTGAACGTCAACCGCTGGCAGGCCGGGCTGAGCACCTGGCTCAGCGGCGCGGTGACCACCGCGACGTTGCGCACCACCAGCACCAGCTCTTCGTTGGCGCGCTGGATGAGCAGACCGCGGTCCACGGCCTTCGGGGCCTGCTTGGGGACGGTGGACAACAGCACCGTCTTGCCCGTGTTCTGCGGCCCGGCCAGTCCGGCAGCCGCCTGGCAGGGCACGCTGACATTCAACTCGGTGGCCACATAGCCGATCAGCGGCGCCTCGACGCTGTTGAAGGTGGCGTTTTGCGGCCAGTTCAATTGGGCGGTGGTCTGCTTGACCGGCAGCACCGGGGTGACGATCGCCAGTAGGGCGCCCAGCAGACCGGCGACCACGGCAATAAAGCGAGCGATCCGGTGATTAGCTCCCGCGTCGCTCACGGAGGTAGATCGTAGTTCTTCGACCGTTTCAGGTGCGGTCTCGGTCGCCATCAGCCGCCACCCCCGGGTTGGCGAATAGCCAGCACAAACGGGCCGATGTTCTCCAGCGCGAACCGCGGGTCGGCAAAGAGCGCGGCCGGTAGCTCGACGATGTAGCGGCGCACGTTGGGCTGGTTCGGGTATACGTCCTCGGCCAGCCGCAAAGTGTAGGTGTGGCTCGCGCCGCGGCGCATCAGGAAGACCGTGGGCGGCGGCCAGGGCAGCGTGTCCAGCGCGTGGATGAACTCGTCGGCGGTCTTCAGCTTGGGCCAGTGCTTGATCTGCACGGCGCGTTCGTCGAATTGCGCCAGCGGATTGGCGTAATGCGACGTCAGCCCCTGAAAGCCCCAGTACGGGTAGTAGGACAAGAAGCTGTAGTCGGCGGTCAGCACCACGGTCTGGTCGGGCGGCTTGCCGGTGACGCGCCGGATGGCGGCATCGATGGCCGGGTAGTACTTCTCCGAACTCGGCGGTCGGCGGTCACCGCGCTGGCCGTAGCCGTCGGTGTCGGTGTAGGCGATGGTGAGATCCGGGCGCAGCACGTCGGGAATGTCCTGGCTGAACGCGATCGCCCCGGCCAAACCGATAGCGCCGGCCACCGGAAGCACCGCGCGGCTCCGTCCGGCCAACGCCTGGGCCGCTTCCACGAACCCGAACACCCCGGCCGCGACCAGCAGCACCGACAGCGACGGCTGCAGCCGGAACGACAGCAACGTGGTGCGCGCCAGCGTGGTCAGCATCGACAACAGCGACCACAGATAGACGGCCAACACCGCGATCGCCAGCGCGCCCGCCCGCACCGACGACCGAGCCCGCACCACCAGCCACAGCGTGCCCAGCATGCAGATCGCGCCCAGCAGCGAGAACTGCAGCATCGGGAAGGTCAGCTCCGCGCCGTCGGCCGGCAGGTAATGCTGGGCGCTGCCGGTGTCGCTGACCGGCGCGCGGGCCGCCCGCAACAAGAACGGCAGCCAGGTGGTGGACCCGATGGCCGCCGCGATGACGGCGATCACGGCCACCCGCCGCAGCGGATCCAGGGCCGCTTTCAGCCCGTCGCCGCGCCAGCGTGAAACGGCCAGCACCAGCGCCATCAACCCGATCGCGAACGCGGTATAGCCGAACAGCAGCGTGTACCACGTCGCCGTGAAGCCCAGAAATATCCCGGAGCCGACGACCCCCGCCCATCCGCCCGCGCGGGTCCCGGCGCGCAGTCCCGACCAAGTCAGCACCAGCACCGGCGGCAGCAACACCGCGATCATCGCGGAATACGGTTCTGGCGAGCTGTAGGCGAGCATCACCGCCGCGGTGGCGGTGGTGACGATCAACGCGTATTCGAAGCGGATCATCCGCCACCACAGCACCAGCGCGACGGCGACCGCGATGGTGATCGACGTGATCGCCCACGGCTTGAACATCTCCCAGGCCGGCGTACCGGTGAGCGCGGCGACGCGCCCGCCGATCCAGAACCAGCCCGGCGGATAGAACGGCGGCAGGCCGCGATAAGTCATGTCCTGCAGGGCGGGGCTGTCGGTCAGCCGGGTCAAGTATTCGGTGCGAAATTGCTGGTCGACGGAGATGCCGAACAGGTACAGCTTGGTGGCTCCCAACGGCATGCCCAATGTCACGACGGTGAAGGCGGAAACGAACACCAGACCGCTCAGCTGAACCAACCACCGAAAGCGGCCGCGCCGCCATAGCCAGCCGGTCGCGATCAGCCCGGCCAGGCAACCGACCTGCCCGACGGTGGTCAGCGCGTGCAGCTGGTTCGACGACGGAAACGCCGGCCACTGCACCCGGGAGATGGCGACCAGCGAAATCACCGAAACCAGAACGGCCACCAATACCGCCAGCACCATCTGGCCGAGAACGGCCAGCATGTTGCGCATGGTCAGATTGGCAGCTTGCGGAAGATGCTCCGCGGGATGTGTCGCAACACCATCATCACGTACCGGAACGCTGCTGGCGCCCAAACCAGTTCCTTACCTTTTGCCGACGCCGTCACCGCGAGGTTGGCGACGTACTCCTTGTCGACGGTCAGTGGAGCTTCCTTGATATGCGCGCTCATCCGGGTCCGCACCTGTCCCGGGCGGATGACCAGAACGCGAACACCGTACTCGCGCAAGGCTTCTGACAAGCCCAGGTAGAAGCCGTCCAGTCCGGCCTTGGTGGAGCCGTAGACGAAGTTGGACCGTCGCACCCGCTCACCGGCCACCGTGCTCATCGCGATGATCTGACCGAAGCCCTGGGCGCGCATCTTCTCGCCCAGCAACACGCCCACGGAAACCGCTGCGGTGTAGTTGATTTCGGCGATCTGCACCGCCTTGCGCTGGTTCTGCCAGAGTTCTTCGGCGTCGCCGAGCAACCCGAACGCGACGATCGCCACGTCGACATCACCGTTGGCCCAAGCCTGCTCGATCATCTTGGGGTGGCTGTCGGTGTCGGTGGCTTCGAAGTCGATCAACTCCACCGACCGCGCGCCGGCGGCTTTCATCTGCGCGACGGCGTCGTCTCGGCCGGGATCGTCGGGCATGGCGGCCAGCACGATCCGGGCTGGAGCGTTCTGCAGGTACCGCTCACAGATGGCCAGTCCAATTTCGGAGGTACCGCCCAGCAGCAGCACGGTTTGCGGATTTCCCACGGCGTCCAGCACCATTTACAGCAGCTCCAAGCGTCGAGCCATGTCGGATGCGAATACCCGCATCGGATCTACCTTGCGGCGCAGCGCAATCCATTCGTCGATCCGTGGATACATGGCGTGAAAGGTTTCGGCGGTGGTGCGCGAGTCCTTGGCGGTGTACAGCCGTCCGCCGAACTCCAGTACGCGGCGGTCCAATTTGCTGACGAACTCGCCCAGCCCCGGCTTGATCGGGAAGTCGACGCAGATGTTCCAGCCCGGGATCGGAAAACTCAGCGGCGCCTGATTACCCGGGCCGAACAACTTGAACACGTTCAGGAACGAGTAGTGGCCGCTGGCCTGGATGTCGCGGATGATCTTCTTGAACTCGTCGACAGCCTCGGTGGGAACCACGAACTGGTACTGCAGGAAACCCGCCGGCCCGTAGGCGCGGTTCCATTCGCCGAACATGTCCAGCGGGTGGTAGAACTGCGTCAGGTTCTGGATCTTGCCGCGATAAGTGCCGGATTTGCGGTACCACAACTCGCCGATGGGCCCGAAGGTGTATTTGTTGGCCAGCCCGTTGGGGAACACATCGGGCAACGTAAGTAGTTGCGGTGCATCGAATTTCAATGGATTTCGGCGCAGCTTGTCGGGCAACTGGTCGAGTGTTGCCAGCGACCCCCGCGACACCGCGGCGCGGCCCAGTTTCGGCGGAGCGCTGATCGCGTCGAACCAGGCGCTGGAATAGGTGTAGCGCGCTTCGCTGCCGTCGCTGTGCAGCGCGATGGTTTCGTCGAGACTGGCCGTCACATCGCCGTCGGCAATGAAATACGCCGTCTCGGTGGGTGTCATCTCGATGGTCGCGCGCAGGATGATCCCGGTCAGGCCGTTGCCCCCGACGGTGGCCCAAAATAGTTCGGACTCTTCCCCGTCGGGGGTGAGGCGACGGATTTCGCCATCGGCGGTCAGCAGGTCCATGCTGCGGACGTGGTTGCCGAAGCTGCCCGCGCTGTGATGGTTCTTGCCGTGGATATCGCAGGCAATCGCACCGCCAACGGTGACCTGACGGGTTCCCGGCAGCACCGGCACCCACAACCCGAACGGCAGGGCCGCCTTCATCAGCTGATCGAGGTTCACCCCGGCGTCGACGTCGGCCAGCTTCGAGTCCGCGCTGATGGAGTGGACTTTGGACAGCGCGGTCATATCGATCACCAGGCCGCCGCCGTTTTGCGCGTTGTCGCCGTAGGACCGCCCCAGTCCGCGGGCTATCACGCCCCGGTCGGCCCGGGAGTCGGCCAGCTGGGCGACGGCCTTGGCGATCACCTCTGGATCGGGGGTGCGCAGCACCGTGGCCACCGACGGTGCCGTACGGCCCCACCCGGTGAGGCGGACCGGCCTGGTGGCAGCGTTGATGGGCTCCGGGTTGCTGAACATCGTCAAAGAGGGTACCGCTTGCCGGGCCGGGTCAGCGGATCCGGAAGATCACGGCTCGCTGCACAACGAAGTTGATCACCGTGGCGGTCCCCTGGGCGATCACGAACGCGACGGGTATCGCCCAGCCCCGGTAGTGCAGCAACGCCAGGCACAGATGGTTGAGCCCCACCTGCACGGCAAAGGTGATGCCGTAGAGCACCATGACCGCGATGAAGCGAGCGGTGCTGGGGGAGGCCTGAAATGTCCATCGGCGGTTGATCAAGTATGCGGTGATGGTCCCGGCAAACCAGCTGAGCGCCTTCGACGGATCGTATGGCAACCCCGCCACCTTGAGCAGAATGACGTAGAGACCGAAGTCGACCACGGCCGACATGGCACCGGTGACGACGAAGCGCCACACCTGCGTGCTCAGGCTCAGCTGCTGGCGCGCCGGTGCAGCCTCGGGGATCGGGGCAACCATCGGGGGGAGTCTAACGGGCGGTGCAGGTAACCGGCCGGTGGCGGGCGGCTCAGGTGGGCAGCTTGACGGCGATCAATTCGACCTGGTTGGGCCCCTGCGGGGTGGAATAGGTCACCGTGTCGCCCGGCTGGCGTCCGGCCAGCGCCTGGCCCAGCGGACTGCGAGCCGTCAGGGTTTCGCCTTCGCGGCCGGCCGGAGTCTCCTCGACGATGGAGATGACGTGCATGGTGACCACTTCTCCGTCGGAGAACCGCAATGTCACCTCGGTACCGACGGGCAGCGCTTCGGACGCATCCGTTTGTTCGACCGGCCCGGCGCGCAAGCGGCGATCGAGTTCGTTGATCCGGTCGGCTAGCACGACCAGTTCGTCGGCGCGCTGGATTGCCTCGGCCGCGTCGCCGTGATCGCCGACCATGCCGCGGTCGTTCTTGACCTCGGTCTCGAGGCGGTCATGGCGCTGGCGCAGCCGAGCCAACTCCGCGGCGAGCTGATCGCGCGCCGCCTCCGCCAGCCCCGATGATTGGACCTTCTTACTCACGTCCGCCGACCTTTCGCGCCAGATTGACGTATTGCCCATGGATACCCGTTTGCCGACCAGCTCAGCAATCGTGAATCCAACCCGTGGCGCCTCAGTGTGACACCACCGGGCGCGGCCGTCACCGATTTCCGGCAAGCGTTTTCAAACGGACGCCAAGCTGCGCACTTACCTCACGGCGCGGTGGCCGCAGGGGCGGCTTCACCGTCGTATCCGTAGTCCATGACTTCGCCCCGCAAGGCGTCGAAAATTGCTTTGCCTTGCGAGACGAGTCCGCTGGCCACCTGGCTGAGTCCGTCGGCGCCGTTGAGCACCGTCAGGTTTGCACCGGCCAGCCCGCCGGCGGCCTTTTCCACAATTTCGGGCAACTGGTCGATGAGCATCCGGTCCAGCGCCACCCGGTTGTGCGACGCGGCCGCCTCGGCCTGGATCTTCATCTTCTCCGCCTCGGCCAGCGCCAAAATCCGGACCCGTTCGGCTTCGGCCTCCGCGGGCTTGACCACCTCTGCGACCAGCTCCTGCTGGCGCAGTTCGGCGGCGCGCTGGGCCAACTCAGTGCGCATCGCCAGCACCTCACGCTGAGCCTCGGCTTCGGCAAGCGGACCGGCCTGGGCTGCCTCGGCCTGTGCCTTGTCCACCTCCGCTTTGTATTGCGCCTTGACGATGGCCGTCTCGCGGGCGAATTCGGCCTGCTTACGTTGCGACTCCTGCTCGGCTTCGGCGGCCTTCTGGTTCGCCTGCGCCTGAGCGATCTGCGCCTGCTGCTGGATGGCGGCGTTGTGCGGCGCCGCCATCGCGTTGATGTAGCCGATACCGCCGTCGTCGATGGACTGGATCTGCAAGGCGTCGACGCTCAGGCCGATCCGGGCCATCTCTTCCTTGGACCCGTCGAGCACCTCGGTCGCCAGCTTCTGGCGTTCCCGGATGATTTGCTCGACGGTCATCGAGCCGATGATCGAGCGCAGGTGACCGGCGAAGATCCGGCCGGTGAGCACCGACATCTGGTCCTGTTCGGAGAGGAATCGTTGCGCCGCGGCGACGATGCTTTCGTTGTCGCTGCCGACCTTGAAGGCGATTACCGCGCGGACGTTGAGCGTGATGCCCTGCTGGGTGACGCACTTGTCGGCGACCTCGGCTTCACACATGGACAAGGTAAGGAACCGGACCTTGCGGAAGAACGGGATGACGAAGGCGCCATGGCCGGTCACCACGCGAAAGGGCGCGTTGCCTTTGGCTCGGCCGCCAGAGATCAGCATGGCCTCGTCCGGGTTGGGCACTTTGTAGCCGAGCATGATGACTCCTCGATTTTGTTGTTGTGTTGCAGGGGATTTCGTTAGTGGCTCCAAGGTTCGACGACCACAGTTCGCGCGCCCCGAGCCTCAACCACCAGCACCTGGGTGCCTTTGGGTAGTGGTTCGTCGGACCAGGCCAGGAATGCCTCTTTGGCGCCGCGTACGGTGAGCAACACCTCGCCGGCGCCGTCTTGGCCGCGAGTCGCGACGAGCAGCGTTCCAACGCAGCCGACGACCTCAGTCACGATCGCATAATGCTCCTCGGGGTGGTTCGGCGTCGAGGCTCTTAATCGCCAACGTTTCAGTTCGGGAATGCCGCCGCCCGCGCGGTCAACGTGACGGCGTTGCTGTGGCTCTCCCGCGCCTTGATCTGTGACACCCAGACCCGGCCTTGTGTTGCCCGCACGACGATGCCCTCGACGGTGTCGAAAACCCAAGCTGCAGAGCGCTCCATGCCGGTGCTGTCCATGATCCGCAGATCGATCACACCCCGCTCGGCCAGCAGTTCGAACAGATCACGCTCTGGATCGTCCGCGGCGATCAGCGTGGTGTGGTCGAACTGCTTTCGCAGTGCCGACCGGATTTCCTCGACCACATCGGGATCCAACACCAATCCGGTGCCCGGATCGGTTTGCGCGCAAGCGAATTCGATTTGAAAGGCCCGCTCGTAGCCGTGCAGGAAGAAACGCTTTCCGGCTTTGGTCCAGGAGCGGTGGCAGCACGGCAGACTGTCGAACTGCTCGCGCATATGGAACCGCGCCGTCCGGCCCAGCGGCGCATCGTCACGGTGCATTGTCGCAATCTGCACCACGTCGGCGAGGGCGGAGTTACTCATTGGCGTCACTTTCCTTCCTGAGTCGACGTCTGCTCTTGGCTTGCCAGCTTGAGGAATTCACGACGGGCCCGCGCGCTCTCGAAGAAGGATCCGTAGTAGGAGGTGGTGATCGTCTGCGTGCCAACAGAAGAGACGCGGCTCGGTGGCGTGCAGATGTGGACCGCCTCCACCAGGACGGCCACCCCGCGAGGCGCCAACTGGTGGTGCAGCCACAGCCCGATCCGGGTGGTCATCCGCTGCTGGATCTGAATGCCCCGGGCACACGCCTCGACGATGCGGGCTAACTCGGACGCTCCTAACCGCGTTTCGTCGGGGACGTATCCCACATGCACGACGCCGTAGAACGGAAGCAGATGCTGCTCGCACAGGGAATGAAACGGAATCGGACGGGCCAGGTCCACCTCGCAGTCGCTGTCCGAGGTTGGGGCTGAGCCACCGGCGAGCATCGACACATCGGCATGACGCAGCATGTAGATCCTCTCGGGAATCGTTTGTGGTAGCCGGCCCAGCGTCCGCGCGATGCCTTGAAGGATTCTCAAAAGATCCTTGGCGAATTCTCAAAGGATTCTTGGAGCCGCGGCCCGCCATAGCGCAGCGCGCAGTCACACCCCGTATGGAGTGGAGGCCTTCACTTCCAAACGGTGTCGCGGAGCTGATGGAACGCCCCCCAGACCAAGAGGCCGGCCTGAAAGCCGAGCGCGATGGAAATCATCGACACCAGTGCCACGCTGAACACCGCGCCCTGGTTTGTGCCGATCAGTTGCGTGGCTCCTACCAGGCCGAGCGCCCCGGGAACCAGCAGCCAAAATCCCGGCAATAGCATGGCGGCGGTCGGTGGGGTGTTGGGTAGCTGCGAAACGGCCAAGGCGCACAACATTAGTGCGAAGCCGCCGCCGAATCCGCTTGCGTAACTGCCGAACACCGCATTCGCCAGGACTTGGCCGGAGTAGGCGACGAAAAGGATCGCCAATAGCCACGGGGTGAACCCGCGTGGCGGACCGAGGTACAGCAGTATCCCGATCCCGTACACGGCGACGCCAAGCCAGGGCGCCCATGCGCCGAATTTGTTCACCGGCCCGACGACGAAGTCGCCGGCGGGCACCCCTACCAGTTGAGCGGCGATGAGAATGCCGAAGGCCACCTGAGCCAGCTGCATCAATCCGGCGGCCAGCCGGGCCGACCCGGACACCATCTCTCGAGTGGTCAGCTCGATGACAGCCAAGATGATTGCGACGCCGGGAAGAAAGAGGGCCAGCGGCGCTGCCTCCACCCGCAGATTGTTCGGCCCCAGATGCAACAGCCGGTCCAGGGTGAATGCGCATGTGCCGACGAGGAATGCGCTGATGGCCGGCAGTAACTGGCCGATCGCGGCGCTGACTCGGTCCAGGAGTCCCAACAGGCCTACCAGCAGGCCGAAAAGACTGGCCGCAATCAGCGCAATCGGGGTGGGCTGCAGGATCAACGCGAAGCCGGCGCTCTGTACGGTATAGCCGATCACGTTGACCCACAAGGGAAATCGGCGCGGCAGATCGTGGATGCGGCCCAGTTCGGTCAGCCCTGCCGCGGGAGCGATACTGCCATGCTCGGCGCGGTCGACGAGGTGAGCCAGCGGGAAGGTCTGGTCGTATCGCAGTTCACGCTCCGCGCGCACCACTCGCACAAGCTCGCCGCCCGCGTGATTCGATCCGCCCAATTGGATGTAGCTGGGCAATACCAGCAGATGATGGGCTAACCCGTACCGGTCGGCCGCTCGGGAAAGCGTGCGTCTCACCAGGTTCACCGGGTAGTTGGCGGCGATCATGGCCCCGCCGAGGCGGGCGAGGAAGTCGACGACCAATGTCTCGCTCCGGTCGGGGGACGCGGTCATGGTCTGCTCATCGTTACGCCCGTCCCCTCGGACCAAGCCGGCGGCCGCTGTTGAGCACCGGCTACAAGCTCCTGACCGTTGACTAATCATGACGCTCAGCGAGCGCTTGGGTGGGTCAATCGACGGGTAATCCGGCGCCAATCTAGACCCAGTACGGAACCCGCGCCCGGTATTGCCGCATCGCGATGGCCGCCAACGCCCAGCCGACGACCGTCAGGACGACCACCACCGCCCAGTGCCGCAGCTCTTGGTGAGCACCCAGCAGCGGAGCCCGGACGATATCGAGGTAGTGCAGCAGCGGGTTGAGTTCGACGATGCTCGACCAGCGCCCGGCGCCTTGCTGGCGCAGCGTGTCGTCGTTCCAGATGATCGGCGTCATGAAAAACAGCAACTGCACGACGGAGAACAGCAGCGGTCCGATGTCGCGGTACCGGGTCGCCAGAATGCCGAAGCACAGCGACACCCACACGGCGTTGAGGAAAATCAACGCCAGCGCCGGCACGACCGACAAGTCGGCCCACGACCACGGTTTGGGGAACACGACCGCGATCACCAGATAGATGACGATGTTGTGCGCGAACAGGATCATCTGCCGCCACACCAGCCGGTAGACGTGGACGGACAGCGGTGTGGGCAATTGCTTGATCAAGCCTTCATTGGCGACGAAGACCTCGGCGCCTTCCAAGATGGCGGCGTTGATCAGGTTCCAAATGATCAACCCGAGGGTCACATAGGGCAGGTGCACCGACAGCTCCAGGTGAAACAGCTTCGAATACAAGCCGCCCATGGCGACCGCGGTGGTGCCGGTCGCGATGGTGATCCAGAACGGTCCCAGCACCGAGCGACGGTAGCGCTGCTTGATGTCCTGCCAGCCCAGGTGCAGCCAGAGTTCGTGGCGGCGGAAGCCCTCGATCAGATCTGTCCGGGCGCGCGCGAACGTCTTGGATTGAGCCGCCGCGTCAACAAATGTCATCTGCGCCGCTCCTCCTCATCGCTCGTTGTCCCCCTAGCCGCTGCGCTGCTGGGGGTGCCCCCACTGCATCGTCGCCGGCGCGCGTCACACCGAACCTCCAGGCCGTCCGAACTTCTCACGACGACCCAAGCGGCGCAACCGAATCCATTCCAGCAGACCCTTGGGGTCGCGGCGGGTCACCACGAAGAACCAACCGAAGCGCACCCATTCCTGAAACAGCAGCTTGCGTAGACCCGGCTGCGACATCAGGTAGCCGCGGTTGCGGTAGGTGAAGAATCGCTTGGTCGGGTTGTCCGGGTATTGCGTGTGCATCCGGCCACCCAGAATCGGCTTGAATTCGTCGGATCCGCACGGATGCAGGTAAACCGCGTCCAGGCAGGTGCCGAACGGTAAGCCGGACCGCACCAGCCGGCGATGCATTTCCACCTCGTCGCCGCGGATGAACAGCCGTAGATCCGGAACGCCGATCGATTCGCACGTGGACGCCCGGAACAGGGCGCCGTTGAACAGCGACGCGATCCCGCGTAGCAGATCCTGTCCCGGCTCGGTGCGCAATTCGCTTGCGCGCCTGCGCCATACCAGCCCACGTCGCAGCGGAAACGCCAGCCGCTGCGGGTCGTCCATGTTGCACACCATCGGCGATACCTCGGCCAGACCGTACTTCTCGGCGCAGGCCAGCAGCGTCGCCAGCACGCGGTCGTCCTGCGGGCGTCCGTCGTCGTCGGCCAGCCATATCCAGTCGGCGCCCTGGGCCAGCGCGTGCAGCATCCCGAGTGCGAAACCGCCTGCCCCCCCGAGGTTTCGGCGCGAACCCAAATAGGTGCTGGGAATCGGTTGGCGCGCAACGAGTTCCCGCACCTCTTCGGCGGCGTCGTTGTCGACGACGATCAAGTGATCGGGCAACCGGGTCTGGCCGGTCACCACATCCAGCGACTTGACCAACTCGTCGGGGCGCCGGTGGGTAACCACGACGGCGAAGACGGCGTCACTCATCCCCGGAAGCTTTTTGCGCCAGCGGCTCAACGGCGTCGGACCGGGTCTCCTCCAGCACTTCCCGGACGTGCCGGGCGGCGTCCTCGCCCTCGTAGGCGCGCACCACTTCCTCGATGCCGCCGGTCAGCTTGACGACGCCGTGGTCGATCCACATCGCGGTCTTGCACAGCCGGGCCAGGAATTCGTTGGAATGGCTGGCGAACACCAGGATTCCGGACCGCTCCACCAGGCGCTGCAGCCGCGTCTGGGCCTTCTTCAAGAAGTCCGCGTCCACCGCGCCGATGCCCTCGTCGAGCAACAGGATCTCCGGGTCGATGCTGGTGACCACACCCATCGCCAGCCGCACCCGCATCCCGGTGGAGTAGGTGCGCAGCGGCATCGACAGGTATTCACCGAGCTCGGTGAACTCGGCGATCTCGTCGACCTTGGCCAGCATCTGCTTTCGGGTCTGCCCCAAGAACAAGCCCCGGATGATGATGTTCTCGAAGCCGGAGATTTCCGGGTCCATGCCGACACCCAGGTCGAACACCGGAGCCACCCGGCCCAGGACCGTCGCGGAGCCGCGGGTCGGTTCGTAGATGCCCGAAAGTAGCCGCAGCAGAGTCGATTTCCCCGCGCCGTTGTGGCCCACCAGACCAACCCGGTCGCCGAGGCTCAGCGACATGCTGATGTCGCGCAATGCCTCGACGACGACGACGTTGGAGTTGTTGCGCCCGATCGTGCCGCCCGCCTTGCCCAGTACCGCTTTCTTCAACGAACGCGACTTGGCATCGAAGATGGGAAACTCCACCCACGCATTGCGGGTTTCGATGTACGGGCGGCTGGGCACGGCTTACAGATATTGGCCGGTGCCGTGACCGCCGGGGTGGCCCGGCTTCCCCATGCCTGGCGGCAAAGCGCCCTGGCGCATCTGCTCCAGCTGCGCGCGGGCGGCCATCTGCTGGGCGAACAGCGCCGTCTGGATGCCGTGGAACAGCCCCTCGAGCCAGCCGACCAGCTGGGCCTGGGCGATTCGCAGTTCGGCGTCCGAGGGCACGCTGTTTTCGTTGAAGGGCAGGGTGAGGCGGTCGAGCTCCTCGCGCAGTTCCGGCGCCAGCCCGTCTTCGAGTTCCCGGATGCTGGTGGCGTGGATTTCCCGCAGCCGGTTGCGGCTGGCTTCGTCGAGCGGTGCGGCGCGGACTTCCTCCAGCAGTTGCTTGATCATCGTGCCGATGCGCATCACCTTGGCCGGCTGCTCGACCAGGTCGGTCAGCGAGCGTTCGTCGTTGTCGTCATCGTCGTTCGCCGCGCCGCGTACCGCCATAATCCGCGGGTCGACACCACCGACGATCTCGATGCCGTTGTCATCTGGGCCATCGCCAGTTCTCAATCCAGTCACCGTCCTCTTGCGTGTCGGTTAGGAGGGTTTCGCTGCGGTATACCCGCGCCATTCCCAGATCTGGGCCCCGACGTTGTCGTAGATCTTCGCCCACGACGGCGATTTCTCCAGAGACCTTATCCCTTCGGGCTCGGCGAACCCGCGCACCGTCGGCTCGCTGGTCAGGATGTAACGAATGTTGAGCGCGCGGATGGCTTCGACCACCTTCGGATTGCTGGTGCCTTCGCGGGCGTGGACCCAGAAGATGTAGCGGTAATAGCCCGGGCCGGTCTGCTGCGGGAAGTCGTAGTGGGTCCACAGCGGATGTAGGTCGGCGACCGCATACATCCAGGCCGTGCCGTCGACGTTGGAGTTTCCGATGATGGTGTCGCGCGCGCCCGGCAGCTTCGCCAGGTAGGCCATGGCGTCGAGGTCTCTTTGGTCGATCATCACCGAGTCGTATTTGTCCCCGAACAGAAACCGGTGCCGCGGAAAGTAATGCCACGCACTTGCCAGGGTGATAGCGGTCAGCAGCACTGCTGTCGTCGCGGCCCAGGCCGGTGCGGGCACCGGTCTGAAACGGTCGGTCAGTCGCCTCCCCAGTGCCGCCAGCAGCATGACGGTCACGAACAATCCGAGGCCCGCTCCAGCTGTCAGCAGCAGCGTTGTCGCCGCCGCGATGCGCCGCGGATCTTTGTAGAAGAACTCGCCGATTCCGCCGGCCACGACGCCGATCGGCCCACCCAAGGGTGTTCCGGCATCCACGTTCACGACGATGAGCAGAAGGTAGACGGCCAGCGGCCACCACACCTTCTTGTACAGCAGAATCAGCCCGCCGATCATGGCGAGCACGATCACCGCGTATTGCACCGGAAAGTCGTTGAGATGCCGCGAGTGCTGAAAGACGGCGTCGAACAGGCCGCGTTTCTTGCTCAGGTACGTGGGGAACGAGTGCCCGGCGATGATGTCTTCTTGTTGCGTGACGCTGAAGAACTGGGGTAACAGGATCAGCCCGGCCATCACCCCGACGGCGGCAAGCGTCAAAACGTCGGCGATGCGGCCCCGCACGGGACGCCACAATTCTTCGAAAAGCCACCGCGCACCCAGCAAGAGCATGACGACGGCCCCGCCGGTGATGTGCACCGAAAAAATCCCTACCAGCGCCAGCACGGCCAGCGGAATGCGATCGCGATGCCGCAATGTCGAGGTGATCAGCACCATGGTCGGAACCGCGATGCCGTAGGCGGCCAGGTTCGGCATCGCGGCGACGCCGAACTCGACATAGGGCACTGCGGTGAACGACGCCGACAGCGCGGCCGAGGTGGCCGCGGCGCCGGCGGCGCGTAGTTCGCTGGTCCGTGGGCGGAGCACATGCCAGGTGAGGACGGCGGCGCTGACCGGAAACAGCCAGATCGATGCCGCCACCGAATTCAGGGTGTAGCCGGTGGTTGGCGCCGCGCCGGTCAGCTGACAGAACACCGCGGTCAGGGCGTGGAACACCGCCGGGTAGTAGAGCGCGCGATGCGTTTCGACGTTGCGCAACTCGCCCATGTGGGTCGAGGACGCCTGTCCGGTGTCGAGGATCCAGCGCACCGTGTTCGCATGCCAGACGGCGTCCCAGGTGCTCGGAATGGATTGCCAGTGCACCAGGCCGCGATAGGCGGCAAAGGCGATCAACAGAGCGCCCAGCAGCACACCGGCGGCCACGATGAGCGCCGGACGGCCGCCCGGCGCGCGGGCCTCAGCGTCCCTGTCGCGGTAGCGGGCGAGCCACACCTGCAAACCCGTCACCACCAGGCACACCGCGACCAGTGCGGCCAGCGCCGTCCACCCGTTCCAGGGGATTCCCACCGCCCCGTAGGGAATGATGGCCAGCGCAACCACCCCGTAAGTGAGGGCCGGAGCAACTGCTATGGCGGTCGGCCAAGTTAGCTGCGCGATGCGCGCGACGATGGCGCCGGGGGCGATTAGTAAGAACAGCGCGATCAGCGTTCCGAAGGCAAGCCCCACTCGACTAGTATGGCTGGCCGGGTGACCTGGCTTGCGAGGCCTCGTCGTACAGCTGACCGGCTGGGCTGTATCGGGCCGGCTAGGAAGCCCGCTACCGTCACAATTTGGCGGAATTGCGGAAGCTCTAAGGTGGCTGTCATGGCATACGACGTCGCCCGGGTGCGTGGATTGCATCCGTCGCTGGGTGACGGGTGGGTACATCTGGACGCGCCCGCCGGGATGCTGATTCCCGACTCCGTCGCGACCACCGTGTCGACCGCATTTCGCAGATCCAGCGCGACCATGACGGGCGCTCACCCGTCGGCGCAGCGCAGCGCGGCGGTTTTGGATGCGGCGCGCACAGCCGTCGCTGACCTCTTCAACGCCGACCCGGCCGGTGTCGTGTTGGGTGCCGATCGCGCGATCCTGTTGTCCTCACTCGCCGAAGCGTCGTCGTCGCGGGCCGGCCTGGGCTACGAGTTGATCGTCAGCCGTTTGGACCATGAGGCAAACATCGCTCCGTGGCTGCGCGCGGCCCATCGTTACGGCGCCAAGGTGCAATGGGCCGAGGTCGACATCGAAACCGGGGAGTTGCCGACGTGGCAGTGGGAGAGCCTGATCGGCAAGTCGACCCGGCTGGTGGCCGTCACCTCCGCGTCGGGCACATTGGGCACCGTCACCGATCTGCGGGTGATGACCAAGTTGATTCACGACGTCGGCGGGCTGGCGGTGGTCGACCATTCCGCCGCGGCGCCCTATCGGTTGCTCGACGTCAAAGAGACCGACGTCGACGTGGTCGCGGTGAACGCCAACGCGTGGGGCGGTCCGCCGATCGGGGCGTTGGTGTTTCGCGATCCGGCCCTGGTGGACTCCTTCAGCTCGGTCTCCACGGATCCGCATGCCCGCGGCCCGGCGCGCTTGGAAGTCGGGGGGCACCAGTTCGGTCTGCTGGCCGGTGTGGTCGCCAGCATCGAATACCTTGCCGCGCTTGACGAATCGGCACGTGGCAGCAGACGCGAACGCCTGGCCGTGTCGATGCAATCGGCGGCCTCTTATCTGAACCGCATCTTCGATTACCTGATGGTGGCGTTGCGGTCGTTACCGTTGGTGATGCTGATCGGTCGGCCGGAGACGCGTATACCGGTGATCAGTTTCGCGCTGCAAGGTGTGCCGGCCGAGCGCGTGGTCCAGCGTCTGGCGGACAACGGAATCCTGGCCATCACCGACCGGCATTCTCGCGCATTGGATGTGCTGGGCGTCAACGACGTCGGCGGGGCGGTCACCGTCGGGTTGGCGCATTACTCGACGACGGCGGAGGTCGACCAACTGGTGCGGGCCCTGGCATCGCTGGGTTAGCCCGGCGAGCAGACGCAAAAGCACCCAATTTCGTACCGAAACAGGTGCTTTTGCGTCTTCTCGGCGCTAGATGGTGAGCACGATCTTCCCGGACACCTTCCCGGAGACCAGCAGTTGGTGTGCTTCGGCGGCCTGTTGGATGGGCATGCGCTTGCCGATGATCGGTCGGACTTTGCCGTCGGCGATCATCGGCCACACCGCGGACGTCACCGCCGCGACGATCTCGCTCTTGCTGTTCGGACCGGACACCGGCCGGGCGCGCAGCGTCGTGCCGATCACCCGGGCCCGTTTGCCCAGCAGCTTGCCCAAGTTGAGCTCGCCCTTCACGCCGCCCTGCATGCCGATGATGATCAGCTGACCGTCGGTAGCCAGCGCGTCGACGTTGCGGTCCAGATACGCCGCGCCCATGATGTCGAGGATCACGTCGGCGCCGTCGGTCTCCTCTTTCAGGCGAGCCACGAAGTCCTCGTCGCGGTAGTTGATGGTGATCTCGGCGCCCAGGTCGCGACACAATTCCAGCTTTTCCGGCGATCCGGCGGTGACGGCAACCCGGGCACCCAGAGCGCGTGCCACCTGGATCGCGTGGGTTCCGATGCCGCTCGCCCCACCGTGCAGCAGGACGACCTGTCCTGCACCGAGGTGAGCGACGAGCACCAGGTTCGACCACACCGTGCAGGCCACTTCGGGTAACCCGGCGGCGTCGGCCACTGAGACACCCGACGGAATCGGCATCAGCTGGCCGGCCGGAACGGCCACATACTCGGCGTATCCGCCGCCGGCAAGCAACGCGCAAACCTCTTGCCCGACAGTCCATCCGGGCACATCGGGGCCCACCTCGGCGATGACGCCGGCTACCTCCAGGCCGATGGTGTCGTCGGCCCCCGGCGGTGGTGGGTATTGTCCGGCGGCCTGCAGCACGTCGGCACGGTTGACGCCGGCCGCTGCGACCTTGATCAGTACCTCCCCCAGGCCGGGGGAGACGTCGGGTACTTCTTGCCAAGTCAGTTGCTCGGGGGATTCGGCGACGATGGCGCGCATAGCGGCCACGCTACCGGGTGCCGTCAGGTGTACGAGGCGGTCGGCGTGAGCCCAGGGCGTTCAGTGTGCAGCGACGGCTTTCAGAGTGAGCCCAGGGCGGTCTCACGACAAAAAACCCGCCCTCACTGCACACCGAAAGCCGTACGTACACACTGAACGCCGTAGATGCACGGCGAAAGCCCTACATGCGTAGGCGCCCGGCCCACGACCGACTGCTGCGACAGCTGTGACCAATGCGGTGCAGTCGCTGCCCGCATTGAGGTCCGGTACACCAGCGGCCGCTACCCTTGACGGCGGTGGCGTGGCAGAGCGGCCTAATGCACTCGCCTTGAAAGCGAGAGACGGCTAAAACCGTCCGGGGGTTCAAATCCCTCCGCCACCGCCCCTCGCGAGGGTGCGCATATGTACACCAAAACCCTGGTGCGGGTGGCATTTTGCGCACCCTCGCGACCAGCAGACTCCTAGTGCAGCGTCGGCGCGTACCGAAGCACAGCGGCGACGCCGTCGGCCGGGGCGATCCGCTCGTCGGCGCGAAGCAGCGATGCCCCGACCGAAATCGCGAACAGCGGCAGCGCCTCGTCGGCGCGCAGCGTCTTGGCGGGCGCGGCACCCTGTTCGGACAGCACATTGGCGTTGGGCGCCACCGTCGTCACACCCTCGTCGGCAACCACGGTGGCATCCTCGACGTCGCCGATGATCAGCGTGTCGACAGCACCCTGGCGCAGCGCCGAGCAGACGGCATCCAGCCCCTCGGCGGCCAACCCGGATCCGCGCCCAACCTCTGCGGTGAAGCGTTCCTCGGCAGCCTCGATGGCACTCTGCCGCTGCCTCACGAACCAGTCTTCGATGGCCTGCTGGATCTCCTCGAAGTCGTGCCCGCTGTGTCGAGCACCGACCTGCAGGGGCACAGCCCGCTCGGCCACCCGCTCTGGGAGCGCCGCCAGCAGGTCTGAGCGCGATCGCACTTCGCCCACCACGAAAACCGCGTCCAACGCATACTTGTCGACGAGCTCGCTGATGCGGTCGGCAACGGCGCGTACGTTTTTGCGGGCCGCTTCGTCGGTGCGCAACTGCGGGTCGCCGTATCCCGCCGTTTCGGCGCCGGACGCTTTGTGCACGGGGTATCCGCCGCCGTCGACGGTTTCCGAACGCAGGGTGCCGTTGACGTGCATGGTGATGTCGGCGCCGGTGTGGTCGACCACCGCCAACAGGTAGTCGGGCTGCTCGAAGCCATGCTCGAGAATGGGGACGATATACGGCAATTCCGATACCCGCACCACGGTCTCGGCGGTGGGATGCAACAGGTGTTCGTTGAGAACGACACCGGTCGCGCCCGCGATAACCGCGCGCCCGCTACGGCCAATCGGCGGACGCAAATCCATGACGGCGTGCTCGATTTCGTCGGTCAGCGAGTCCTCCACGCCCTGCCTTTCGAGTTCCTCGCGCAACGCGCGCCACTTCAGATCGAGTTGCGTTTCGGCGTCGTGCGTGTCGTGTGAATCCTCGAAATAGACCGAGGCAAACGGCCCCGGGGTTTCCAGCAATCCACGGAAGCGATTGGAATCCATAAGAATTAGGGTTGCCCGCGCCAGCGGCAGGACAAACACTAATAGCTCCGGTCGCCCTCGCTGTCGTCGAAGAAATGCCATTCGCCGTCGTGCTCGACTTCCATGCGCCAGCCCAGTTCGTTGCCCTCGACCTTGTTGTCGACGAACCAGGCATGCGCGTCGTCGGCGCTTTCGATGTCCTTGGTGGCGACCACATCGCCTTTGGGGTTGAGCACTCGGTAGGTAGCCATACCGAAGGGGTTCCCCCCAAGCGCCGCGTTAACCGGCGGGGATCGTCGCGGTGATCGTGTCCATCAGCGCCGTGTAGCGCTTGAGGAATGGATCGCGCCCCGGCTTGCCGCTGCTGATCACCCCGGCGGAAATGCCGCGCGCCGGGTCGGCCCAGATCGCGACGTTGGACAGACCCAGGTTGCCGAACGCCGCCGGTGCGTTGCGCCCGAACGGCCCGAATCGGTTGGTGCCCAGCATGTACCCGGTGCCCCAGCGCGCGGGCATCAGACCCACCGCGAAGTCGGGCCGTAGCCTGCGGCATTCCTGCACCGCGCCGTACATCCGCTCGGCACTCATGATCCGTACTCCGTCGAGTTCGCCGCCGCGACGCCAGATCTCGGCGAAGCGCGACATCTCGTTGGCCGTGGACACCGTGTTCGACGACGGGACCACGGTGGACAGGAACGCCGGCGTGTTCGTGTAGGGGATGATCTCGTGCACGGTTCCGCCGATCGCCTTGCGGAAGATTGCTGCGACCACCGGCGGCAACGGCCTCCCGGTGGCGTGGCTGGGTGCGACCGACGGGATGTCCTCCTTGGCGACGCCGAAGTTGGTCCACCGAAAGCTCAGCGGGTCCAGAATCTCGGTGGCCAGGATGTCGCGGATGTCCTTGCCGGTGGCCGCGTAGACGATCTCGCGCATGAGCGGGCCCCAAGTCAAAGCGTGGTAGATGTGCACCAAGCCCGGCCGATACAGCGGTCGCAGCTTGCCGAGCTGTTCCTGCGCGTACTCGTGGTCGTCCGCGCGACTCAGGTCGGGCCGGGGTCCGGTGGGGAACGGGACGCCGGCGCTGTGGGTCAACACGTGGCGGATTGTGGTGCGGTGCTTACCGTGACTGGTGTAGCTGGGGATGTACTCGCACACCCGGTCGTCGAGCGAAAAGTGCCCCTGCTCGACGAGCATGTGCACGACGGTGGCGGTGATCCCTTTAGCCGCCGAGTACACGCAGAACGGGGTGTCGGTTGTGACGGGTACCTTCTCGGCGTCGGGCGGATCGGTGGGCGCGTTGCCCCAGCCGTGGCCGATCGCCCGGTTGAGCACGACGCGCCCGTTCCGGCGGATGCACAGCTGGATCGCGGGATGCATGCCGCCCTGATACCAATGCCGGGCAGCCAGCCAGATCCGCTCGACGGCCGCGGTGTCGGTTTCGGAGTGGTCCTCGTCGCCGATAGCCGTCACGGCATCCAGGTCGGTCGGCACCCGGATTCTTCCGTCTGGTGTAGTCGTCACCTCAGCGAGGGTACGTGTCATTCCCCGGTGAACTGCGGCGGGCGCTTGGCGAACGTCGCCTGAATGCCTTCGGTCAGATCCTTGGACGGCAGGAAGGCTGCGTTCCAGGCCGCCACATAGCGCAGGCTTTCCGATACGGCCGAAATGCGCTGCTGGTCCAGGACGTCCTTGATGCCGTTGACGGTCAGCGGCGGGTTGGCGGCGATCTCGGCGGCGGTGGCATGGGCGGCGGCCAGCGCGGCGTCGGCGTCGTCGTAGACGTCGTTGACCAGGCCGACCTTCTCGGCCCGGGCGGCATCGATGTCGCGGCCGGTCAGCGCCAGCTCGCGCAGGTGCCCGTCGTTGAGGATCAGCGGCAGCCGGGCCAGGCTGCCGACATCGGCGACAATCGCCAACTTGACCTCACGCACCGAGAACTTGGCGTCGGCGCTGGCGTAGCGGATGTCCACCGCGGAGATCAGATCGACGCCCCCACCGATGCACCAGCCGTGCACCGAGGCGATCGTTGGAGTACGGCAGTCGGCGACGGCGCTGATCGCGTTCTGCATGCGCTTGATCTCGGCGTGGAAATCGGCGCGCGGTCGGGCGAGCGCGCCATCGGCCAGCAGCGTGGTGAACGAACCTCCCATCGCGGGCACATCCAGGCCGTAGCTGAAGTTTCTGCCCGATCCGGTGATCACGATGGCCCGCACGTCGCGGTCAGCGTCCAGCTTTGCGAACAGCTCCGGCATCTCCGACCAGAAGGCGGGCCCCATCGCGTTGCCCTTGCCCGGCCCGATCAACGTCACCTGCGCAACCTGGTCCTTGATTTCGACGGTGACGGATTCGTATGTTTCGCCCATGCCCAGACCGTAGCGTGGCGGATATGCCTTCTGATTTGCGACCCGGGCCAGATTCGCCGCCGACCGACGAGCTACGCAGCGCCGAGCAGTCTCTTGCCGTGCTGCAGCAGGTGCTGCACACCATCGCCGATGACGACCTGACCAAGCAGACACCGTGTGCGGAGTACGACATATCGAAGTTGACGGAGCATTTGCTGAACTCGATCACCACGCTGGGGCGCATGGTGGGCGCGGACTATTCGACGCGTCCAGACACCGAAGACGCGGTAGAAGGCCGAATCATCGGCGCGGCCCGTCCCACCTTGGATGCCTGGCACCGGCACGGGTTGGACGGCAACGTGTCGCTGGGCGAAAACGAGCTGCCCGCGAAAGTCGCCGCCTCGGTCCTGTCCGTCGAATTTCTGGTGCACGCCTGGGACTACGCCGCCTCGCTCGGACGTGAGGTGAACGCCCCGGATGCGCTCGTCGAATACGTCCTCGACCTGGCGCGGCGGCTCATCGGGCCGGATCAACGTGCGCGGCGCGGATTCGCCGAGCCCGTCGAAGTGCCCACCGATGCCAGCCCGATGGACCGACTGATCGCATTCACCGGCCGCAATCCGGCGTGGCGAGCCTAAACGCGTTCCAGATAGAAGTAGAAGTACCGGCCGTCGTCGACGACGCCTTTGCCGTTCATGATGCCCATCACCGCGTCGTCGTCGATCTTCTTGAAATGGTCGTGCACGGGCTGCCCGTCGTAGACCATCGTGGCGGTAATCTCGCCGCGGAACTCTTCCAACCAGAGGCTGGCTTCGCCCTTGCCCATCTCCACATTCGAGAATTTGTTGCCGTCGGCGTCCAGGCACACCAGCGGCTTCACGTCGGTGACGGAATTGAAGGTCTTGCCGAACCAACGGGCCTTCTCTAGCTTGCCGTTCATCTTGTGTCCGGTGACGAACTCGCCGCCCGACCATTCGCCGATCATGTCGTCGATGGTCGCCGGCTCCAGACTGGCCCAGTAATCATCGAGCTCGCCGTCGGAAACGGTGCGCTCCTTGAAATCGGCGAACTTCTTGCGCGCCAGGCTCATTCGTCACTCCTTACGGTCGGTGTTCCAGTTGCGGGCGAATTCGAGGAAGGCGGTGTTTTCGTCCGGCGCGCCGATGGTGACCCGCACGCCGTCGCTGCCGTACGGGCGAACCACGAGCCCCGCGTCGGCGGCCTGCTCCACGAAATCCCCCGTGCGTGGTCCGAGCGGCAGCCAGACGAAGTTGGCTTGCGACGACGGCAGCGTGAATCCGGCGTCGCGCAGGGCGTTGCTGACTCGGGTGCGTTCGGCGACGACGGCGTCGGTGCGCGCCAGCAGCTCCCCGGCCGCGTCCAGCGAGGCGATGGCCGCGGCCTGCGACACGCTCGTCACCGTGAATGGCACGTAGACCTTGTCCAGCGCGGTGATCACGTCGGGGTGCCCAATCGCATAGCCGACGCGTAGCCCAGCCAACCCGTAAGCTTTTGAAAACGTCCGTAACACAACAACATTGCTGTGGGAGCGGACCAGCCCCAAGCTGTCGGGCAGCATGCCGTCGCGGATGTACTCGACGTAGGCCTCGTCGATGGCGATCAGAATGTGCGGCGGCACCGCTTCCACGAAGCGGGTGAGCGCGTCCGGTTCGACGACGGTGGAGGTGGGGTTGTTGGGGTTGCACACAAAGATCAGTCGCGTCCGCTCGGTGACGGCGGCCAGCATCGCATAGAGGTCGAAGGTCTCGTCGGTCAGCGGCACCTTGATCGCGACCGCTCCGGCGACCTGGACCAACGGCGGATACAGCTCGAAGCTGCGCCAGCCGAAGATCACCTCGTCGCCCGCTGAGGCGGTGATTTGAACGAGCTGCTGGCACAGGCTGACCGAGCCGCAGCCCACGGCCACGTGCTCGGGGGCAAAGCCCGACCCCAGATGCCGGGCCAGCGCGGCCTTCAGCTGCACGCAGCCGTTGTCGGGGTAGCGGTTGACGACGTCGGTGGCCCCCTCGATGGCCGCCCGAACGCTGGGCAGCGGGCCGAACACCGTCTCGTTGCTGGCCAGTTTGATGGCGCCCGGCACCGTTTTTCCCGGTACGTAAACCGGAAGCCCGGCCAGCACGGGACGCAGGCGGGCGCTCACTTCGACAGCATATGTCGCCGCTGTGTACGCTAACCCTCCGGCGGTTCGGCGATGCCGAAATGAAGTCGGGTACCCTCGGGAAGTCCAATGGAGGCGTGCCAGAGCGGCCGAATGGGGCTCACTGCTAATGAGTTGTCCCCCTTCAAGGGGACCGGAGGTTCAAATCCTCTCGCCTCCGCAAGACAACTGAAGACAGGCGCCCGTAGCTCAACGGATAGAGCATCTGACTACGGATCAGAAGGTTGGGAGTTCGAATCTCTTCGGGCGCGCTTAATTGGCAGGTCAGAGGCTTGTTAGTACGGCCGGAATCTCGAGCGGGGCTAAATTCCTCGGTTATTCATCGGAATTGGGGATGAAGCCGTCCAGCGCGGCGCGGTTGTCCGTAACTCCTCGGTTATGCATCGGAATTGGAGATGAAGCCGTCCAGCGCGGCGCGGTTGTCCGTCGCGTCGATGGCCCCGTCGATGTAGTGCTTGCGAGTCACCTCCGGCGTAATGTGACCGAGCTGCGCGGCGGCGGCCTGTGGCGTTCCCAGTGCGATCTACCCGTGTCAATGTACCCGGCGACGGTGACGCAATACCGCGACATCCTTCCCGATCATCTGGTCGATCTGCTTCCCGAGAATCTGCGGCGTCACCGGTGTGGCGTGAGAAAAATCGGGAGCGTAGATGTATTCGCCGTCGTCGCGGACCCGCAACCACCCGACGGCTTTCCTGCCCTGGCCTAACCTGGCTTCCCGCGCGGGATCGCAGCGCGACTGGACCACTGCCATTGCGGTTACATCGGATTCGAGCACTCCCGTCCCGGTGCGACCGCGACTGGCCACCGGAACGAGCACGCCGTGGTCCTCGCTGGTGTTTGTGTCGTCGGCGGTACGGCCCAGCTCGATGAAAAACGGCGGCGCGATGATGCGGGAATGCGTGCCTGGCGTAGTCAGTCCGACCGATGCCGCTATCGCAGAACCGATTTCATAAGCGGATACGGTGAACACGTCCACCATGTCTTTGCCGGGCTGCTGTGCGGCGACAAACCCCGAGTCATTGATCCGACACGCCGCTATCCGTACCGCCGGGGTTTCTGGTGCCGAGTAGTGGACCTGGCATTCCACCCAGATGTCCGCCTGCGTGTATGCCTTCATCCACGGGCGAAAGTCGCGCAAATCGCCATCAGCGAGACGGTCTGCGATGGTACCGCTTTGAGGGGCGATCCCCGGAAGCCAGGTGTGGGTGAAGAATGGATACGGCAGATATTCGAGTCCCTCCAGCCAGCAAATCGCGGCCAGATCAGCCAGCCCTATACTGCCCACGGGTTGCAGCGTCACCGAATGGTTCGGCATTCATATCCTCGGTGGCCGGCGAGCCGAGCGTTGTTGGGGTGACCACTTGCGCTGCGCACGGTCGCGCTCGAAGCAAATCCGAGTTGAGCGAGTTAGCTCACAGAGGGTCTGCATATCGCCGGGGCACGTTGACAATGGGCTGATCTTGGCTCTGCGCGTGCTTCGCCGATGACGTTCCCAGCGATTGGGTACGCCGGTGTGAGTCGGGAATGTCCAGAGGGCGTTCCGGAAGTCCTTCGTGAGTGTCGCCCAGCCACAGAATCGTGTCCGGGTTTCCCGGATGACGAAAAGACGCGGACATCCGATTCTCGTCGAGATCGAGGAGGTAGTAGTAGCGCACGGCCTCGTCCAAGTCGGTCCACGGGCTTGGGTCAATGATCGACTCCCTGGTGTCGCGGGCTAGTCCCCAGGTGATTTCTGACGGCGGAGCTTTATACACGAGGTACATGAACGGGCCTTCGGTCCATGCATGCGAGATCAGGAAGGGGTTGCTTCCCCGCTCATTCTCCTCGTCGACGTGACGCAACAGATTGCGTAGCACATCTGCGGCGAAATCGCTTTGCGCGTCGGAGGATTCAGTTGATGGGCACATTCGTGTTCACCCAATTCGGAACTACCGTCACACCGGGTTGTGGTTCTGTCACTCCACTGCCCCCAGCGATGGGAAACATCGTGATCACCCCTTTCTGTCCCCCATCGGGCACGCCCGCACGTCCCGTGCTGGTATCGACCACGATCCTCATTGTCAACCGTTCGTTTGTGTCCTGGCAGCTGCCGAAAATTCCTGTCGAGCAATGGACGCGAACGATCGGAACCTCGTAAATAAGTTCACCATCCTTATTGCGTATAGGGCGACTGTGCGAAATCAGATCTACGAATACCTCTGGATTGGTTATGCCATGCCTCCAGAACAGCTTGTCGAACCCAAATCCTCTCTTGCCATCGTAGTAACCGCGCCGCAGAACGACGTGGTGACCATCCAGGTCGGTGGCCTCTCTGATCACCTCATTGGTCGGGTACCAATCCCCCGGCGGCTTTAGCGGGATATTGTGATCGACCAGTTGAAACCCGCCTCGGCTCCCGCGCCCGGTCAATGGTTGCGCGCCGGCGCGTATCTCACTGGCCGCGAATGTTTCGGCATCCGCCCACTTTTGCGCCGCCCGCCGGATTTCGGTTTCCTTTGAGTTGGCCGCTGCCGGGTACTGAAGGTTGGCGGCGGTCACCTTCAAATCGTCGCTGACCGTGAACTGATTGCTCGCCCGCGCGTCGCCAATGAGGTCCAGCACTGTAGTGCGCGTTCTAATGACGTTATCCATCGCCGCAACTGCCCGGCGGTGCAGTGTGTTGATTGTGTCCTTGTCGTCCGCGATGGTGGCGTTGCGGCGGGACGCCGTCGTGATCACCGCACCGGCGGTGGCTCCCTCCCACTCCGGCGCCCGCACCGCACCCTCGTAGGCATCCCCATGGTCGGCCATCCGCTGCGCGGCCTTCGGCCACCCGTTGATTACGTTGAGCGTCAGCTGCGGGTCCGACGATCGAATCTGAGTTTCGGTGATCCCTGCCGGTTCGTCGGGCTCGTCAGACATACGTGACGCCCGCGTCGTCGGCGGCCGTCACCGCCCAATGGTGTTTATGGGTCGCATCGCCTGCGGCGTAGATGTGATCGGCGTGAGTCTGGTTCAACTGCGGCAGCACCTCGGTGCTCACCCACAACGCCGCAACCAGAGAGGGGCTTTGCCTGCCGTCTGTTTGTGGAAGATCACCCGCCGAGAGCGAGTCACCGACATCGACCAGGACACCAGGCACCTTGCCAACATCTTCGCTCACCACCAGATCGCTCATCGCAAACCGCCCCTCGACCTCGGGTTCCACCAGTCACCGGCTCGAAGTTTAGCCGCGACGCCGCCGCAGAGTGGACCGCCGGTCGGGGACATCACGGATGCCGGCAATCAGCTTTCCCGGTGGCGGGGTGCGGGGCGATGTTGACGGCATGAGAGAGAACGAACACGGCATCCCGAGTTGACTGCCGCCGAACGCGCCAAATGGCAGCCACTGAATCCCCGATCGGCTCCCTGTCGTGGGGCACGGCGCGACACGCCGACGGATGACTAACGGAAGGTTGGGAGTTCCAATCTCTGGGGCGCGCCTTGCCATTGGCACCTGTGCAGCATGTTCCGGGAGTCATGTTGATCACGCCTGCACCGTTAACCCAGGACTGTTGATTCCCGATTGCGAGATATCACCCGTGATAGCGCTTTCCGGACTCGGAGTGTGGCCCGCTTCCCGCGTCAGAAGTGACAACAACCGAAGCTGCGCGTCGCGACTAACGCGTCTCGATGAGCCCCAACGCCCTTTCGAACAGCTGCACCGTAGCTGCGTGGAGTTGATCGCCGACCTCTTTCTCGGCCTTGCCGGCGCACGCACGGGCCAGCGTCCCCTCGATCACGATGCCGAGCTTGAAACAGGCCAGCACGGTGTACCAGGTCATCTGGGAAAGGTCGCGAGTGGTGTTGGCGGCATAGCGCTGTAGTAGGTCGTCGGTGCTGGCCAGCCCCTCCTGCGTGCCCAGAAAGTGGCTGAAAACGGACGAGCCGTCGTCCTGGCGCCAGGTCGCCAACAGCCAGCCCAGATCCAGCAACGGGTCGCCGATCGTCGACATTTCCCAGTCGCAGATGGCGACCACTTCCGGCCCGGTGCGGGAGAACATCACGTTGGCGGCGTGGTAGTCGCCGTGCAGAATGCCGGGTTTCCATGTCGTCGGACGGTGGCTCTCCAACCAGGCGGCCACCTGCTCGACGCCGGGGATCTGCGGCCCGGGGTAGCCGTCGTACTCCTGGTAAGACTCCAGCTCCGAAAGCCAGCGCGGCACTTGACGTTCCAGGAAGCCCTCCGGCTTGCCGAAATCGGCAAGACCTACGGCGACGTGGTCGACGGCCCCGAGCCTCGCCAACGCGTCGGCCATCGACAACCCCATGCCGTATTGCACCTGCGGGTCACCGGCGTGCAGCGGCGGCAGGCCTTCGCCGGCGTTGAACCCGTCGATCGGCTCCATCAGATAGAAGACCGCGTCGCCGAGCACGCGCGGGTCATCGCAGGCGGCGATCAGGTGCGGGTGCGGCACGTCGGTGCCCGCCAGCGCGGCGAGCACCTTGGTCTCCCGCAGGATCACGCTGTTGCTGCGCGGTCGCAGGTGCCGGGGACCGCGGCGCAGTACATACGAGCGACCGGACCGGGTGAAGCGCACCATGACGTTCTGGGTTCCGCCGGTGATGGCCGCGACGTCGGTCAGCGGACCCTCGCCCAGCCCCTGCTGCGACATCCAGTCCGCGACGGCGTTCAAATCCACCGGGTCCATCAGCGTCAGCCCTTCGCCTGCGGCGTGTAGCGGACGGTCTGCGCCCAGATCACGCCATCGCGGAAGACAAACGTGTCGACGCCGTCGTCAACCCGGCTCACCGCCGAATCGGCGGCCCACTCGAGGAAAAGCACGTCGCCCTCAAAGATCTGGGTCTTCAAGTCCCAGGCGGCGTGGGGCAGCTCGTCGAGCAGCTTGACGAACACCTGCCGAATCTCGTCCTTCCCGCGCGCCACCCCTGACGAGGTGATCAGCACCGAGTCCGCGGCGTAGTCGGCGACGATCTCGTCGAGGTCACCCGCGGCAAGGGCTTGGCCGTGGTGGGCGAATATTTGGTGCGGCGTACGAGTCATGTCGCTCCTCGACCTCCCGATGACCTGGTGCTCGTTTCTGGGAAAAGCGTAGGACACCCGTGGCAAGCGGCTGGAACCTCAAGCAGGGCCACGCCGCCTGGAAGAATAGTTTGCGAAACTGACGATCCAGCGGGGAGACAAAGTAATGCCGCGCACCGATAACGACTCCTGGGACATCACGCACAGCGTCGGCGCCACCGCGCTGGGCGTCGCCGCGGCTCGGGCCGCGGAAACCGACAGCGAAGACCCACTCATCAACGACCCCTTCGCGCGGGTGTTCGTGGAGGCGGCCGGCGACGGGGTGTGGAGCCTGTACTCGAACCCGGCGCTGCTGGCCGAAAAGTCCGACCTGGAGCCCGATGTGCGAGCACGCCTGCGTTTGATGGTCGATTTCATGGCCACCCGGACAGCGTTCTTCGACGAGTTCTTTCTGGGTGCGGCCGACACCGGTGTTCGGCAGGTGGTCATTCTGGCGTCCGGGCTGGACGCTCGGACCTGGCGACTCCCTTGGCCCGACGGCACCGTCGTCTACGAGCTGGACCAGCCCAAGGTGCTGGAATTCAAATCCGAAACGCTGCGCGATCACGGCGCTCGACCGGCGGCACAATTGGTGAACGTGCCGATAGATCTGCGCCAGGACTGGCCAAAGGCGTTGCAGCAAGCCGGGTTTGACCCATCTCGGCCGTCTGCCTGGTCGGCCGAGGGGCTGGTGCGGTATCTACCGGCGCAGGCGCAAGATCTGTTGTTCGAGCGCGTGCATGCCCTTAGCGTGACCGGCAGCTGGCTGGCCGCCAATGTGCCCGCAGCGGGTTTCACAGATCCCGAGCGGGTGCAGCGTCAACGCGAGGAGATGCGACGCATGAGGGCGGCGGCGGCCAAGCTGGTCGACGCCGAGATAACGGATTTCGACGACCTCTGGTACGCCGAGGAACGCACACCTGTCGCCGACTGGCTGCGCGAACGCGGTTGGCAGACATCGGCGGTCACCTTGCCCGAGCTGATGGCGCGCTACGGCCGCAGCGTTCCGAAGGGCGCCGAGGACTCAATGCCCCCAACGCTTTTCGTATCCGCTCAGCGGCGCGACGACGACGGCGGCGCCGGGCATCGTCGCGGCAATGGCTGAGCGCCCCGCCCGAGTTGACGACGTGCATCGCATCGCCGCGTCAATGCCCCACGTCACGCGCCTGGAAGGCCCCAAGGGCAACTCCATCTATCAGGTGGGCGGCAAGTCGTTCGTGTTCTTCCGAACGCCCCAGCCCGACGCCGTCGATCCCGACACCGGCGAACGCTATGACGACGTGATCATGCTCTGGGTGGAGTCGGAGAGCGACAAACTGGCGCTGGTCCAAGACCCTGATTCACCGTTCTTCACCACCGGCCATTTCGACGGGCATCCGTCGGTTCTGGTGCGGGCCTGCCGGCTCAAGGAAATCAGCAAGGCCGAATTGACCGAATTGATTCAGGACGCCTGGCTGTCGCGAGCGTCGAAGAAACGCGCCACCGCCTGGCTCGCCCGACAACAATAGTGCCGTGCTCCTGCATCTGACATAGGCGGCCTTTAAACGGCACCGACGCAGTCTAAGAAGATGTTTAAAGATCGGGCCGACGGGTATCGCTAGTGGCACGAGATTTTTCTCGGACACAACGGAGGTCACGGTGCGTGGTCGTGGGATCGGCGGAGTTCTCGGCATCATTGCCGTGGTCTGGCTGCTCATCGGAGTTTTTGCGGCTTATCAGCGGCACTACTTCGAGAATGGGCCAACTAACTGCGCCACAGGGGCTTCCATCGCAACGACGGTGATTGCGGGTCCATTGAATTATGCAATGAATCCCGCGGTGACTTGCCCGAAGGTGGAAGTGCCGCCGATAAGTACACCAACGCCGAAGCCATAAGTTAACCCCCACCCCTCAACAAAGGAAACTATCATGATCGCACTCGGTGTCATCTTGTTGATTCTGGGATTTGTTTTCCCAACCCTCGCCATTCTTTGGAAGATCGGCATCGTCTTATTGGTGATCGGCGCCGTGTTGTGGATCATGGGATCTGTGGGTCGTCCGGTCGCCGGCAGGCGGTACTGGTACTAGATCGCTCGATGGCGACCCGCTAGACCAGCAACCGAGCGGGGTGAAGCCGCGTGACTGGGTCAGCAGTCACGCGGCTTTTCACAGTTCACCCAAAGGAATCCCATAGCGTCGGCCCAGACCCACGCGGATACTTGAACCTGTGTCGTATCCCCGAGCCGCGGTTGACCGCGTGGTCATGTGCCGCGCGGACGGCAACCCGATCAACGTGCTGGTAGTCGACGACGAACCCGTTCTCGCCGAGATGGTGTCGATGGCGCTGCGGTACGAGGGCTGGAATATCGCCACCGCCGGCGACGGCCTGTCCGCGATCGCCGCGGCCCGCGCCCAGCGGCCCGACGTCGTCGTTCTCGACGTCATGCTGCCCGACATGAGTGGCCTCGAGGTGCTACACAAACTGCGCGAAGAGATTCCCCAACTGCCCGTGCTGCTGCTGACCGCCAAGGACGCGGTCGAGGACCGCATTGCGGGCCTAACCGCGGGCGGTGATGACTATGTCACCAAACCCTTCAGCATCGAAGAGGTCGTACTGCGCTTGCGGGCGTTGCTGCGACGCACCGGCGTGACGACGGTGGACAGCGGCGCACAGCTGGTCGTCGGCGACCTGGTCCTCGATGAGGACAGTCACGAAGTGACCCGCGCGGGCGAACCGATCTCGTTGACGTCCACCGAGTTTGAACTGCTCCGCTTCATGATGCGCAACGCCAAGCGGGTGCTGAGCAAGGCGCAGATCCTGGATCGGGTATGGAGCTACGACTTCGGCGGCCGGTCGAACATCGTCGAGTTGTACATCTCTTACCTGCGCAAAAAGATCGACAGCGGTCGCGAACCCATGATCCACACGCTGCGCGGCGCGGGCTATGTCCTTAAGCCGGCCCGCTAGCAATCCCCGAGTCTGGTCACTCCGATTCCGGCTATTGGTCGGACAAGTCGTGGTGCTCGCGGTCGTATGTGTAGGAATCACCGCGGTGACCGAGCTGGCGCTGCGGCACCACTTGCTGAAGCAACTGGACCAGCAACTCGGCGGCACCTCCTACCGTTCGGCGCTGATGTACCCCGAACCGCCGCACCGCCATGAGCATTACGTCAGGCCCGGACCTGGGCCGCGGTTCCTCGACGCGCCGGGCCAGCCGGCCGGCATGGTCGCGGCGGTCGTCAGCAATGGCACGACGGTCGACGCCGGTTATCTGACCAGCAGCGGTTCCCGGGCCGCGTTGACCCCGGCCGCGCAGGCCCAGCTGCAACAGATCGCGGATAGCCGCCGACCGGTCACGGTTGACCTCGACGGGCTGGGGCGGTACCGCGTGGTCGCTGCGCCCAGCCGTAGCGGCAACGACATCATCGTGACCGGCCTGTCAATGGCCAACGTCGACGCGACGATGTTGCGGATGCTGCTGATCTTCGCGATCGTCACCCTGGTCGCGCTGCTCGCCGCGACCAGCGCGGGCATCGTGATCATCCGGCGGGCACTGGCACCGCTGCGCCGGGTCGCGCAAACCGCCAGCAAGGTCGCCGATTTACCGTTGGACCGCGGCGAAGTCGAACTGCCGGTGCGGGTCTCGGAATCCGACGCAAACCCCCATACCGAAGTGGGTCAACTCGGCTCGGCCCTGAACCGGATGCTCGACCACATCGCCTCTGCCCTGTCGGCACGCCAGGCCAGTGAGACCCGGGTGCGTCAGTTCGTGGCAGACGCCAGCCACGAATTGCGCACCCCGCTGGCGGCGATCCGGGGCTACACCGAACTCACCCAACGGATGGGCGATGACCCCGAAGCGGTGGCGCATGCGATGAGCCGGGTGGCGTCGGAAACCGAGCGGGTCACCCGCCTCGTCGAGGACCTGCTGCTGTTGGCCCGCCTGGATTCCGGCCGACCACTGGAACGCGAACCGGTCGACCTTTCCCGGCTGGCGGTCGACGCGGTCAGCGACGCGCATGTGGCCGGGCCGGATCACCAGTGGGAGCTCGACTTGCCCGAGGAACCGGTGGTGGTGCCCGGCGACGCGGCCCGGCTGCACCAGGTGGTGGCGAACCTGCTCGCCAACGCCCGCATCCACACCGGCGCCGGTACCGTCGTGACGACCCGGCTGACCACCGAGCCGTCGCACAGCGTCCTTCAGGTGATCGACAATGGGCCCGGAATTCCCGAAGCACTCCAGTCGGAGGTCTTCGAGCGGTTTGCGCGCGGGGACTCCTCACGATCCCGCAAAGGCGGCAGCACCGGGTTGGGTTTGGCGATCGCTTCCGCGGTTGTCAAGGCGCACCATGGCACGATCACCGTCAAGAGTTCGCCCGGTCATACCGAGTTCACCGTGCGGTTGCCGCTCAACGGGTGGCAACCGTCGGCGTGAATCACGGGCAGGTGACGTCGATTTCGAACGGCTTGGTCACCGGCGCCGTCGGATTGGCCTTATCGACTCCAATGGCGGTTCCGTTGATCTTGTAACTGTTGCCGTTCTTGCTGGCCGACGCATCGCCCTGCCCCATGCCGGCCGAGTACGCAAGCGACATGCCGTTGATGTTCCCCAGCCCAACGGTTTTCACCACCGGAGGGCTGGCGTCGGTGAGGACGGCGGTGACGCCGCCTGTCGACGTCCCGCCCGAAATCACGATGTTGATGTTGCCGCCCGAGTTTGTGCAGACGACCTTGCCGTTTACGTTCTGGTCCACGCCGTCGATAAGCACTTTTGCGGCCCCGGCACCATCCCCGGCGCTCGGGGCAGCCGAGGGGACGCTCGACGGTCTGGTGGACGGCGCAGCGGTCTGAATACCGAAGGACGGCACAGCAAGTGGGGATTCCGCCGTCGTCGGCGATGACCGCGATTTACCGAACTTGCCGACCAGGAAAATCCCGACGACGACTGCAACCACCAGCACAAGTGCCAGTGCACCGCCGATCAGCGCGATCGCCACGCCCCGACCGCTCCGGGCACCGCTTGCCGGGGCATACGGCGCGGGCCACGGTGGCGGAAGGGGGTTCGCGAATCTGTCGGGCGCAACGGTGCTCGGCGGGAACGTCGCCTGCCGTGTTATCGGAGTGTTGGTTGGCGGCTGCTGATTCGGGACGGTGATCGCATCTCGCGCGGCGGTCGCGAATTCAATCGTGGTGGGGTACCGCACATTTGGATTCTTGGCCATCCCTCTGGCAATCACCGCGTCCAATTGCGGTGGCACGTCGGAGCGGGCCGACGGCTGTGGTGGCGGCTCGGTAAGGTGGGCGGCCACTTGGCTTTCCAACGAATCACCCCGGAACGGACGGCTGCCGGTCAGGCATTCATAAAGCACGCATGCCAACGCATAGATGTCGGCGCGGGCGTCGGCCTCTTGAGCCTGCAAGCGCTCCGGCGCCATGTAGTGCAAGCTGCCGATCATGTTCCCGGTGCCGGTCAAGCCGGTCTGATCGGCGCCGCGGGCGATGCCGAAATCAATCAGATAGGCGAAATCGTCGCCGTCGATCAGAATGTTCGACGGCTTGACGTCCCGATGCACCAAGCCGACTTTGTGGGCGGCCTGCAATGCCCTGGCTACCTGCTCGATGATCCGCACCGCCCGAGCCGGCTCCAATGGGCCCTCGGCGAGGACGTGCTGCAGGTCGCGGCCCTCGACCAACCGCATATCCACATACAGCTGGCCGTCGATTTCGCCGTAGTTGTGGATCGGAATTATGTGCGGATTGTTCAGCTGCGCGGCGGCCTCCGCCTCCCGCCGAAATCGCTGCACAAAGGAGCTGTCCCCGGCCAAATGCGCGGGCAGCAGTTTGATCGCCACCGTGCGGTTGTTGGCCTCGGTGTCGAGCGCGCGCCATACCTCGCCCATGCCGCCACGGCCCAGCAATTCGATCAACCGGTATCGGCCGAACGGCCTACCGCGGACGGCGGGCGAAAGATTCGGAGGTTCTGCGTTGGCTCCGTCGACGGAATCGTCGTCGTCTTTTGCTGCAGAGCCGCCGTGTGCGTCGGGCACGGTTATCTCCACCATTGAGACGCCCTCGCGGGCGCCTGATCCCATCGATGTTTGACGTTGAGCTTACGGTGCGATTGCCACTCCAGGGGTGACAACCGCACCGCTTGCTGAATCCGGGTCTAGGGGCAAGTGACGTCGATCTCGAACGGCTTTTTCACCGGCGTCATCGGGTTGGCCACGTCAACGCCGGTGGCGTTCCCGGTGATCTTGTACTTGTTGCCGTCCTTGGTGGCCTTCGCGTCGCCTTGCCCGGAGCCGGCCCGATATGCCAGCGCCACTCCGTTGACGCTGCCCAGCCCGACGGACTTCACCTCTGGCGGATTGGCGTCGCTAACAAGAGCATTGATGCCGCTGCCGGCCCCACCGATCGTGATGCTGACATCCGCGCCGACCTTTGCGCATACCACCGAGCTGTCGCTGACGTTCTGGTCCTTGCCGTCGATGATGACCTTCGTGCCGGCGGCACCGCCCACGGCTGCCGAGGTCGGACCCGTCGACGCGCCGCTCGAAGTACCGCCACCGCCGGACTTGTTGTCCGAACACCCAGAAAGACCCCCGACCAGAACCGCCGCTCCGGCTATCGCAACCGTCAGCCCACGCTTCACCTGTTCTCCTTTGCCCGATCGTTGCGATCCGCCGACAGTGCGGACCGTCTCGGCAGTATGCGGGTTAACTGGACAGAAGTTCTAGGTTCTTCGGAAAATTATTGACGTCTTCGTAGAGCGTTAGCCGTTGATCAGGCTCTTCTCGGTGCGAGCCGGTGATGGCAAGGTATTGACGGTGGACCAGAAACCCCCTACCGCGGTCATCGCATCAGCCCATAGCGAACACAGCTTGCCGTTCGATGACACGACGGATTTCGACAACGCCGATCGTGGATTCATTGCTGCGCTGTCCCCGTGCGTGATCAAAGCGGCCGATGGACGCGTCGTCTGGGACAACGACGCGTACTCGTTTCTCGGTGGCCCCGCGCCTACTTCCGTGCACCCCAGCCTGTGGCGGCAGTCAACGCTTACCGCCAAGCAAGGACTCTATGAAGTGGTCCCGGGCATATATCAGGTACGCGGACTCGACATTTCGAACATCACGTTCGTCGAGGGTGACACGGGAATCATCGTTATCGACCCCTTGATCAGCACCGAGGTAGCCGCCGCGGCCCTCGGCTTGTATCGAAGCCATCGGGGTGGTGACCGGCCCGTCGTCGCGGTGATCTACACCCACAGTCACGCCGACCATTTCGGTGGGGTACTGGGCGTCACCTCGCAAGCCGACGTGGATTCCGGTGCGGTATCGGTGTTGGCGCCCGAAGGTTTCACGGCCCACGCCGTCCAGGAAAACGTCTACGCGGGGCCGGCGATGACCCGCCGCGCGACCTACATGTACGGCTTGCAACTCAGGCGCGGACCGCAGGGACAGGTTGGCTGCGGCCTCGGTCAGGTCGGGTCGACGGGCGAGGTGGGCATGATCGTCCCAACCGTCGACATCCGGGAGACCGGCGAGACGCACACCATCGACGGCGTGCAGATCGAGTTCCAGATGGCGCCGGGCACCGAGGCTCCCGCCGAGATGCATTTCTATTTTCCGCGTTATCGCGCATTGTGCATGGCCGAGAACGCCACTCACAACCTGCACAACCTGCTGACCCTGCGGGGTGCGTTGGTGCGCGATCCGCACGCCTGGTCGGGCTACCTCACCGAAGCCATCGACATATTCGCCGACCGTGCGGATGTCGTGTTCGCGTCGCACCACTGGCCGACCTGGGGGCGGGAGAACATCGTCAACTTCCTCTCACTACAACGGGATTTGTACGCCTACCTGCACGACCAGACGCTACGTCTGCTGAATCAGGGGTATACCGGGGTGGAAATCGCCGAAATGCTCAAGATGCCACCGGCTTTGGAACAGGCCTGGCACAGTCGCGGCTACTACGGCTCGGTCAGCCACAATGTGAAGGCGGTCTATCAGCGCTACATGGGTTGGTTCGACGGCAACCCCGGCCGGCTGTGGCCACATCCCCCCGAGGCGTTGGGGCCACGCTACGTCGAGGCGCTCGGCGGCATCGACCGGGTTGTCGAACTTGCCCAGACCGCTTTCGATTCTGGCGATTTCCGTTGGGCTGCGACGCTACTCGATCACGCGGTGTTCACCGATGCCGAACATGCCGGCGCCCGCACCCTCTATGCCGACACCCTCGAGCAGCTCGCCTACGGCGCCGAGAACGCGACGTGGCGCAACTTCTTCCTATCCGGCGCCACCGAACTGCGCGACGGCAACTTCGGTACCGCAACTCAAATCACCTCGCCGACATTGCTTTCCCAGCTGACGCCGGAGCAGATTTTCGACAGCCTGGCCATCCGGGTCAATGGACCACGCAGCTGGGATCTCGACATCGCCGTCGATGTCACCTTTGCAGAGCTGGACGTCAACTACCGGCTGACGCTGCGCAACGGCGTGCTCGTCTATCGCAAGGTTGCGGCCGATTCCGCGACGGCATCCGTTACGGTGAAGCTGGACAGCAAGTTTCGGCTATTGACCGCATCGATGGGCGACCTCAGCTCGCCGGGGCTGGAGCTGTCCGGTGACCCCGCGGCGCTGCAGGACCTGCTGGGCGCACTCGATCAGCCGGACCCGGCCTTCAACATAGTCACGCCGTAGCGATCCCTGGCGAGCAGACGCAAAATTCCCTAATTCGTGCCCGAATTAGGGGATTTTGCGTCTGCTCGGCACCACATCGATGACCACCTTGCCAAGTGCTTTGCGCTCGGCCACATGCCGCAACGCCGCCGGAGCATCGGCCAACGGAAATCGCGCACCGATGTACGGCCGAACCGTCCCGTCGGCGAACATCTCTGACAATTCGGTCAAGTCGCGCTCGGCCTCCGCGGGATGATCAACCATGAAAGTGCGGATCTCCATGCCGCGAATGCAAATGCCCTTCAGCAGCACAAGATTCAGCGGTATGGCCGGGATCTCTCCCGCCGCATAGCCCAAGGTGACGAAGGTTCCGCCACGCGCCAGAGCTCGCAGCGCCGGCTCGGCATACGGTCCGCCGACCGGGTCGAGGACAACCCGGGCGGCGTTGCCGGTAAGTTCGCGAATGCGAGTTTTCAGATCCTCCCTATCGTAGTCGACGGTGGCTTCCGCACCTCGCTGCGCGCACAGCTTCAGCTTGTCCGGCCCGGATGCCGCCGCCAGCACGCGTGCCTTCATGGCCACCGCAAGGTCGACGGCAGCCAATCCGACGCCGCCGGCAGCGCCCAATACCACCACCCAATCACCTTGCGCCACTGCGGCAACCGATCGCAGCGCGTGATACGCCGTCCGATAGGTGACACCGAAGGCCGCGGCCGCGGCGAAGTCGGCGTCGTCGGGCACCAGCGACGCCCCGGCCGCATCAAGGAGCGCTCGTTCGGCGAACGCCCCGACCGCCGTTGTGCCGAACACTCGCTGGCCGGGGCTGAACGGCGCACCTTCGCCGACGGCCAGCACCTCACCGGCGAGTTCACTGCCGGGGATGAACGGAGGCGGAATCCGTATCTGATACTTGCCCGCGATGAACAGCACATCGGGGAAGTTGACCGCCGCGGCATGGACCCTTACCAGCAGCTGACCCGGACCCGGAACCGGATCGGGCACCTCGGATATCGTCAGATCCTCCGGCGGCCCATAGGCATTGCAGACGACCGCACGCATCAACTGACTCCCAGCCCACTCAAACAGAACCGCACCAAGTGGTCGATGTCGGCGGCATCGGGGCGGTCCGTCGAGCCCACATATCGCCGCAGGGTTGCGGCGGTGCAGCTGAACACCGCCTCGACGTCGCGGTCGACATCGCGGCTGCCCAGGGCGGCGACCGGCTCGATCAGCAGCTCGCGCAGCGGACGCATCATCTCCTGTTCGGCTGCCCGCCAATTGGTTCCGGCCGACATCTGCCCGGCAGCCGCGCGGCTCATGCTGATCAGGTGCGGGTCGGCGACCTGTGCCAGCGTGCCCTCGATCCAGCGCGCGACCTGGTCCTGCGGCCGGGATTCCTTGGCCATCTGATGCTGAAGGTAAGACACGACCATGGCCACCCCGCGTTCCATCACAGCCAAGATGAGATCGTCCTTACCGGCGAAGTAGCGGTAGAACGCCTTGTTCGACGAACCGGCTTCGGCGACGATGTCGCTGACACGCGGCGGCTCGGGTGCAACACGCTCCATCACGCGCACTGCGGCGGCAAGGATGCGTTCTACCTCCTCGGTGGCCTCGCGGTGGCGGTCGTCGAGGGCGCGCTCGACGGCGGCACTGACCCGGATATTCACGGCGAATCAACAAGTGCGGGAACGAGATCCGGATACTTGGCGCGAGCCGCCGCGAGCCGGATATCCCGCAATTCGCTGGGCCACTCCGGATCGTCGCCGTCGTAGTTCTTGAGCAGCAGCTTGGCCAGGTTGACCTTGTGCGCCTCGGTGGGCCCGTCGGCCAGCCCGAGGGCCACCCCGCCGAGCAGCACGTTGACCAACGGGAGTTGGTCGGTAGTGCCCAATGCTCCGTGCACCTGGATCGCGCGTAGCCCAATCGACTTGAGCACCTGCGACGCCAGGATCTTGCAGGCACCGATCTCGGCGCGGGCCGCATGCTCGCCTGCGGTGTCGATCAGCCAGGCGGCGTGCAGCACGGCCAGCCGGAATGGCATCAGCTCGGTGTAGGAGTCGGCGATGAACTGCTGCACCAGCTGCTTGTCGGCGAGCGAACTGCCTTGGGTGAAGCGGCTTTTCGCTCGTCGGGACATCATCTCCACCGCCCGCTGCGCCACCCCGATGGATCGCATCGCATGATGCAGGCGCCCGCCGGCAAGCCGCGCCTGCAGAATCAGGAAGCCCTGACCGGGTTCGCCCAGCAGCGCATCCGACGGCACCCGCACCTGGTCGTAGCGCACCAGGGAGTGTCCGGGCTCATTCGGAGACGCGCCGACCAGGTGGTAGTTCGCCTCGATGGTGAGGCCCTCGGTGCCCGCGGGGATGAGGAACGTCGACGCGCCGCGATGCACCGGCACATCCGGGTCGGTGATGGCGACGACAATGAAGAACGATGCCACAGCGGCGTTGGAGGAGAAGAACTTCCGCCCGGTGATCACCCAGTCGTCACCGTCGCGCACGGCGCGCGTGGTGAACACCCGCGGGTCGGCGCCACCTTGGGGCTCCGTCATGGAGAAACACGAAAAGATCTCGCCGGACAACAGGCCCGCGAGGTAGCGGTCCTTCTGCTCCTGGGTGCCGAACCGGGCGATGATCTCCGCGTTGCCGGTATCCGGCGCTTGCGTACCGAATACGATTGGCGCCCAAGGGCTGCGGCCGAGGATCTCGTTGATCAGTGCCAGCTTCACCGCGCCGAAGCCCTGCCCGCCGAGCTCGGGGCCCAAATGCGGTGCCCATAAGCCTTGATCGCGGACCCGCTGTTTGAGCGGGTCGACTATCCGGCGCCGCTCGTCAGTCAGAGGCAGGAACTCGCAGCCGGGAAACAGCACCTCGAGCGGTTCCACCTCTTCGCGGACAAAGTGGCGTATCCAGTCCAATTTCTTCTCGAACTCGGGTTCGGTGGAAAAGTCCCAAGACATCCGAAGGCTCCTGTCTGTCGCCGAAATTCAGGGAATGCCGCCGTCGGCTCGCACGATCGAGCCGGTGGTGAAGCTGGAGGCGTCGGATGCCAGAAACAGAGCAGCGCCGACGATTTCGGACGGCTTTCCGGCACGCTTCAGCGACAAGTGCCCGAACATGTCGGATTCCCGCTCGCCGAGGTTCCAGGCCTTGCTGATGTCGGTCAAGAACGGTCCCGCCATCAAGGTGTTGACCCGCACCGTCGGTCCGAATGCCCGCGCGAACCCTTCAGTCATGGCGTTGAGGCCCGCCTTGGCGGCGGCATAGGGAACGATGTCCGGGCTGGGCCGCAGTGAGCCGGCCGAACTCACGTTGATGATCGACCCGCCACCCGCGGCCACCATCCGCTCGCCGACCAACGCCGACAGGCGAAACGGGCCCTTGAGGTTGAGGTTGAACACTGCGTCGTAAAGCTTCTCGGTGACGTCGCTCAATCTGTCGTAGATCGGCGACATGCCCGCGTTGTTGATCAAGGTGTCGATCTTGCCGAATCGCTCGTATACGGCGTGGACCAATCCGTCGAGCTGATCCCAGCGGCCCACGTGGACCTGATACGGCATGGCGGAACGCCCGGTCTCGGCCTCGATCTCCTTGGCCGTTGCCACGCAGTTGTCCATGTTGCGGCTGGCGATCACCACGTCGGCGCCGCAGTGCGCAACACCGAAGGCCATTTCGCGGCCCAGTCCGCGACTGCCGCCGGTGATCAGCACCACGTGGCCGGTGAGGTCGAAAAGCTGGTCAGCGTAACCCATTTCACGTCGCCTTGGAAGGTAGCGAGCGGGCGAGCTCGGCTGCTGTGGCGATGAGTTGAGGGATCATCGCCCCGAACGTCTCGGTGATCTTGGGGTCGACTTTTGCAGGCCCGCGCACACCGGCGGCATAGGTCTTCTCCAACACGATGCCCAGCTTCCAGTTGGCCAACACCAGGTAGTAGTCGATGTTCTCGGTGGACAACCCACTTATCTTCTCGTAATGCTCGAGCAATTCACTGCGCGCGGGCATGCCGTGCATGTCCAGATAGAAGCCGTCGGTGCGCGGCTGCTCCCCGTCATAGCCCAGCAGCGCCCAAGCCAGGTCCAGCAGCGGATCGCCGACCGTGGTCATCTCCCAATCCACGATCGCGGCCAGGCGGGCCGGCTGCCCGTGCGCAAACATCACGTTGGCGAACTGGTAGTCGCCGTGCATGATGCCCGGCGTGTAGTGTGCCGGACGGTTGCGGCGCAGCCAGTCCGCGGCCACGTCCAGGCCGGGAAGTTCACGCACGCGGTAGGCGTCGAGGAAGGCCAGCCAGCGGTCGACTTGTCGGTCGTGGAACCCGTCGGGCCGGCCGAACCCGTCCAGGCCTTGAGCGCGCCAGTCCACCCGGCCCAGTTTGGCGGCGCCTTCGACAAGTTGAAATGCCAGCCCGCGGCGGGCCTGCAGGTCGGTGTCGAACGGTGCCCGCCAGCCGCCGTCCATCGGGCTCCATCCGTCGATCGCGCGCATCACGTAGAACGGGTTGCCCAGCACCGTGCCGGTGTCGTCGGCGGCGATCAGCTCCGCGTGCGGCACGTCGGTTCCGGACAGCGCTCGTACCAGCCGGATCTCCCGCAACAGGCCGTCGATGCGAGCGGCATCGGCGCGCGGCCCGGGCATCCGCAAGACCATGCGCTCGGTACCGCGCCGGATCAGATAAAGGGTGTTTTGTGAGCCGCCGCCGAGTTGCTCAAGGGTCGGCTCCTCGCCGTGACCCGGCGCGTGATTCGCGTCGAGCCAACGACCGAGAACACCCGCATCCATGCACACCCCAATCTCCTGAGAGAGAATAGCATTCTCCAACGGCTTCGAAAGCCTGGAAATCCACATGCGAGGCTTGGGCCATGCAACTGCTTATGGTCCGGCATGCGTTGCCGCTCCGCAGTGAACACGGCGAGGGCTCCGACCCGGACCTGTCCGAGGACGGGTTGGCGCAGGTCGAGAGGCTGCCGAAGGCGCTCGCCAGATTCCCTATCTCCCGGGTGGTGAGCAGTCCGCAGCGCCGGGCCATCCAGACCGCCGAACCGGTGGCCGCGGCATGCGGACTCCCGGTCGAGATCGACGACCGGTTCGCCGAGTACGACCGCGACCTGCCGCTGTACATCCCCGTCGAGCAGATTCGCCAGGAAAATCCCGACGAATGGGCGCGCATGGCCCAGGGACGCCTGCCCAGCGCGGTCGACGAAGACGCATTCCGGGGGCGTGTCCGCGCGGCCGTCGACGACGTGGTCGCCAAAGCCGATCCCGAGGACACCGTTGCGGTGTTCAGCCACGGCGGGGTGATCAACGTCGTGTTGCACGAGATCCTGGGCACGGCCCGGTTGCTGTCGTTTCCCATCGACTACGCGTCGATCACCCGGTTGTTGTTCTCCCGCACAGGCCAGGCGACGGTGTCGACGGTCAATGCCACCGAACACGTATGGGACCTGCTGCCGCGAAATCAGCGGTGGTAATTGGCGGCCTGCATTCACTCTGCGCTGACGGCGCGCCCCACTCGCACTTCTGCGCCATAGACGCAGAGTCGATGGCAAAACTCGCGGTGGTAAACAAGTCAGGTGACTTCGTCAGACCGACTCGACGGGCTCGACCTGGCTGCACTGGACCGGTATCTGCGTTCGCTCGGCATTGGGCGCGAGGGCGAACTGCGCGGGGAGTTCATCTCCGGTGGCCGCTCCAACTTGACCTTCCGGGTTTACGACGACAAGACGAACTGGTTGGTCCGGCGTCCACCGCTGCATGGTTTGACACCGTCGGCACACGACATGGCCCGCGAGTACAAGGTGGTTGCCGCGCTGCAGGACACCCCGGTTCCGGTGGCGCGCACGGTCGCCCTGTGCGAGGACGACGCGGTGCTGGGGGCGCCCTTTCAGATCGTCGAATTTGTCGCGGGACAAGTGGTGCGCCGCCGTGCCCAACTCGAAGCGCTGGGCCGCCGGGCCATCGACGGCTGCGTCGACTCGCTGATCCGGGTACTCGTCGACCTGCACAGCGTCGATCCGAACGCGGTCGGTCTGAGCGACTTCGGCCGGCCCACCGGCTATCTGGAGCGCCAGGTACGCCGCTGGGGCTCGCAGTGGGAGCTGGTACGCCTGCCCGACGACTACCGCGATGCCGATGTCCAGCGACTGCATTCCGGTTTGCAGCAATCGATTCCGGCGCAGAGCCGCACGTCGATCGTGCACGGTGACTACCGGATCGACAACACGATCCTGGACGCGGACGACCCGACGCGCGTGCGCGCGGTCGTCGACTGGGAGCTCTCGACGTTAGGGGACCCGCTCAGCGACGCGGCCCTGATGTGTGTCTATCGCGATCCGGCATTGGATCTGATCGTCAATACGCAGGCCGCCTGGACCTCGCCGCTGCTGCCCACGGCCGACGAGCTCGCCGATCGCTATTCGCTGGTGTCCGGGCTGTCGTTGGGGCACTGGGAGTTCTACCTGGCGTTGGCCTACTTCAAGCTGGCCATCATCGCGGCCGGCATCGATTTCCGCCGGCGCATGTCGGAGCAGGCGCAGGGCACAGACGACACATCGGACGGGCCGGAAGTGGTGGCGCCGCTGATCGCCCGCGGGCTCGCCGAACTCGCCAAGCTCTAGCCGCGCATTGCCGTCGAGTCTGCGGCTACGGCGTCGATCCTGCGCTCACGGCCTCTTTTCGCGCGGTCCGAGCGCCCTCACCGCAGGCTCGGCAGAGGCCGGGGGTCGGAAAAGTCACTATTCGGCAGAGGCGACGGCGTGTTTCTTGGCAGCCCGCCGCAACTGAAGGATGCGCGCGGTGCCGACCGCGAAGGTGAGCAGGCCTCCGCCCACCGCCGCGAGCAGTATCGCCACACCCAATGGCAGTCGCCAGTGCCATCCGAAAAGGTGGACTTCAGCAGGGTCGATGTTCTGGACTACGAAGACCAGCAGCAGGATCAGCACCAGAAAGCCCATGACCAAGGAAGTCCACAGCGCGCCGGCACGGGTCAATCCGACGGCCGGATCCACGACCTTCGTCGCCGTCGGCGGCGCTGGCGGCGGTGGGGGCGGGGGCGGCACCGGGTTGCGGGTGGGTTCGTCGGGCGTGGCAGAAGGAGTGCTGCTCATGTAGCCATCTTTGCCCCATTCGCCCCGGAATGAAACGGAGCCACGCGCTCCGCAGCGGCTTTTCACCGCCCGTGCCGTTAGTGTCTGCAGCATGATCATGCTGCGGCGCGCGCTGAGCGCGACGATTCCCGGCGCGGCATGGCTGGCAGTGTTCCTGGCGGTGTGCCTGCTGTCGGCATGCAGCAACGCCGATCCGCTCGGCCCCGAGACCCGCAGCATGAAATCCATCGTGGTGGGATCCGCCGACTTCCCGGAATCCGAAATTGTGGCCGAAATCTATGCACAAGCCTTGCAGGCCAACGGTTTCGACATCGGACGACGGATGGGGATCGGCAGCCGCGAGACGTACATCCCGGCACTCAAAGACCATTCCATCGACCTGGTGCCGGAGTACATCGGCAACTTGCTGCTGTACTTCGCGCCCAATTCCACGGCGACCATGCTCGATGCCGTCGAACTCGAACTCTACAAACGGCTCCCCGGTGATTTGTCGGTCCTGACGCCGTCGCCGGCCTCGGACACCGACACCGTCACCGTGACCGACGGCACCGCCGCCATGTGGAACCTCCGAACAATCGCGGACCTGGCCGCGCATTCGGCGGACGTGAAGTTCGCCGCGCCGTCGGCGTTTCAAACCCGGCCGGCCGGCTTGCCCGGCTTACGGCAGAAGTACGGGCTCGACATCGCGCCCGGCAACTTCGTCGCCGTCAACGACGGTGGCGGCGCGGTGACGGTGCGAGCGCTGGTTGAGGGCAGGGTCACCGCGGCGAACATCTTCAGCACGTCGCCGGCGATCCTGCAGAACCATTTGGTCGCGCTCGAAGACCCCGAGCACAATTTCCTGGCGGGAAACATTGTGCCGCTGGTGAATTCGCAGAAGAAGTCGGACCGCCTAAAAGATGTGCTTGATGCGGTGTCGGCGAAGCTCACCACCGCGGGTCTGGCGGAACTCAACGCTGCGGTGTCGGGCAACGCCGGCGTCGATCCCGACCAGGCCGCACGGAACTGGTTGCGCGGCAATGGGTTCGACCATCCGCTCGGAAAATAGGCGTCCAGTTGATCACGTTCGAGAACGTCAGCAAGGTATTCACCGACGGGACCACGGCCGTCGACCGGCTGAACCTCGAGATCCCCGATGGCGAGTTGACCGTCTTCGTCGGCTCTTCCGGCAGCGGCAAGACCACGGCGCTGCGGATGATCAACCGGATGATCGAGCCGACATCGGGCACCATCAAAGTCAACGGGTCCGACGTGGCCGGCGTGGACCCGGTGAAGCTGCGCCTCGGCATCGGCTACGTTATCCAGCATGCGGGTCTGATGCCCCATCAGCGGGTCATCGACAACGTTGCGACGGTCCCGGTGCTAACGGGCCAGTCGCGCAGGGCCGCTCGTAAAGCCGCCTACGAGGTGCTCGAACGGGTGGGGCTGGACCCCAAGCTCGCGACCCGCTATCCGGCACAACTCTCCGGCGGCGAACAACAACGGATCGGAGTCGCGCGTGCACTCGCCGCAGATCCACCGATTTTGTTGATGGACGAGCCGTTCTCGGCCGTCGACCCGGTGGTGCGCCACGAGCTACAGAACGAAATCTTGCGCCTGCAAAATGAATTGCACAAAACCACCGTCTTCGTGACGCACGACATCGACGAGGCGCTCAAGCTCGCCGACAAAGTGGCGGTGTTCGGACGCGGTGGAGTCCTGCAGCAGTACGACGAACCCGCCCGGCTGTTGGCACAGCCCGCCAACGACTTCGTGTCGCGGTTCATCGGTCTGGGCCGCGGCTACCGGTGGTTACAACTCATCGACGCGGACAGCCTGCCGTTGCACGACATCGAGCTGATCGCGGCGAGCCGGCTTAGCAGCGACCCACCAGCTCTGGACGGTTGGGCGGTGGTAGTGGACGGGAAGGGTGCGCCGCTGGGTTGGATCGACGCCGACGGTGTGGGCCGGCACCGCGCCGGAGCGTCGTTGTCCGACTGCATCAGCGTCGTCGGTTCGGTGTTTCACCTGGGCGGCAATCTCAGCCAAGCGCTGGATGCGGCGTTGTCGTCGCCGTCGTCGGTGGGTGTCGTCGTCGACGGCGCGGGCAAGGCGGTAGGCGGGGTGGTGGCGACCGACGTGCTGGCCGCCGCCGAAGCCCGGCGCAAACCCGAAAAGGCTTGAGCGATGCACTATCTGCTTACGCACCTGGACGACGCCTGGGCACTGACCGTGGTCCATTTGCGGCTGGCGTTGGTGCCGGTGCTGATCGGGCTCGCCATCGCGGTGCCGTTGGGCATGCTGGTGCAGCGGGCGCCGTTTGCACGACGGCTGACGACGGCAACCGCGAGCGTCGTGTTCACCATCCCGTCGCTGGCGCTGTTCGTGGTGTTGCCGATGATCATCGGAACCCGCATTCTCGACGAGGCCAACGTCATGGTTGCGCTGACCGCCTACACCACCGCGCTGCTGGTGCGGGCGGTACTCGAGGCACTGGACGCGGTGCCGGCGCAGGTGCGGGACGCCGCGACCGCCGTCGGTTACCCGACGATCACCCGGATGCTGAAAGTCGAACTGCCGCTGTCCATTCCGGTACTGGTGGCCGGGTTGCGGGTGGTCGTGGTGACCAACATCGCGATGGTCTCGGTGGGTTCGGTGATCGGCATCGGCGGCCTGGGCACCTGGTTCACCGAGGGCTACCAGGCCAACAAGAGCGACCAGATCGTCGCCGGCATCATCGCGCTGTTCACCCTGGCGATCGTGATCGACATGCTGATCGACCTGATCGGGCGGCTGGCTACGCCGTGGGAACGCGCCGCCCGAACCGCGCGCCGTCGTTCCGTGGTGGCCCCGATCGTGGGCGGCGCGCGATGAACTTCGTACAACGGGCGGTGTCCTACATCTTGACCCTCGACAACTGGACCGGTCCGGTGGGGCTGGCGGCGCGCATCGCCGAGCATTTGGAGTACACCGCGCTGGCCGTGGCTGCGTCGGCGCTGATCGCCGTGCCGATCGGGCTGATCATCGGGCACACCGGTCGGGGCACCTTGCTGGTGGTCGGAGCGGTGAACGGGTTGCGCGCGCTGCCGACGCTGGGTGTGTTGTTGCTGGGTGTGCTGTTGTTCGGGCTGGGTCTGGGGCCGCCGCTGTTTGCCCTGATGCTGCTGGGTGTCCCGGCCCTATTGGCGGGCACCTATGCGGGCATCGCCAACGTCGATCCCATCGTGGTCGACGCCGCGCGTGCCATGGGTATGACGGAGACCCAGGTGCTGCTGCGTGTAGAGGTGCCCAACGCGCTGCCGCTGATCCTCGGCGGTTTGCGGGGCGCGACACTGCAGGTGGTTGCCACCGCGACGGTGGCCGCCTACGCCAGCCTCGGCGGGTTGGGCGGCTACCTGATCGACGGGATCAAGGTGCGCCAGTTTCACCTCGCCCTGGTCGGGGCGCTGATGGTGGCGGCCTTGGCACTGATCCTGGATGGGCTGCTGGCGCTGGCCGTGTGGGCATCGGCGCCCGGCACGGGCCGGCTGCGTATACCCATCGGCCGTCGGCGCCCGTTACCGGCGAGCGCAGTTGCGAACAGCACTGCCGCGGTCGGCGGACACGCTCTACGGTAGATGAGTGAACGCAGCCTCTTCTGATTCGACTCCGCGCACCTGGCCGGCGATGTTGACCTGGCGTGCGCAAGACATCTCGCGTATGGAATCGGTGCGAGTGCAGTTGTCTGGCAAGCGAATCCGGGCCAACGGCCGCATTGTAGCGGCGGCTACCGCGGCCAACCCGGCGTTCGGCGCCTTCTACGAAGTGCAGACCGATGAAACCGGTGCCACGAAGCGGTTCGGGCTCACCGTCACCCTGGCCGAACGAGAGCGCCAGCTGGCCATCTCGCGCGACGAGGAAAACATGTGGTTGATCACCGACCATCAGGGCGAGCGGCGGGCCGGGTTCAACGGCGCTCTTGACGTCGACGTGGTGTTCAGCCCGTTCTTCAACGCGCTGCCGATCCGGCGCCTCGGCTTGCACGAACGCGCGGACACGATCGTGTTGCCGATCGTCTATGTGAACGTGCCCGAGATGTCCGTAACCGCGGCCACTGTGAGCTACACCAGCCAGGGCCGGCTGAACGGGATCAAGCTGCGGTCACCGGTGGCCGACACCACCGTGACCGTCGACGCCGACGGGTTCATTGAGGACTATCCAGGCTTGGCAGAGCGGATCTGATCACTCCACCCGCCCGGCCCGCGGCGGCGAGTTCCTCCCGCCAATTCTCCGCACCGATGATGGTGGTGATGATGTCGAAGCGCGGGAAGCTGTCATAGCGCGTTCGTGCGGCGTGGCCGGCTTCGATGAGTTCCTGAACGGAGTTGTGGGCGGCCAGCGAATCGCGGGCGCGGCTCAGCAGCTCGATGACCCGGTCGGCCGACGGCAGCAGTTGGCTGGCGTTGCCTTCGCACATGGCGCGCACCAGGTCCGGAGCGGTGGCCGCTACCCGGGTGGCGTCGCGGAAAGATCCCGCCGCCAGCGCGAAGGCGAGTGGCACCTCGCCGGCGGTGATGGCCAGCGCCTCGGCCAATAGATGCGGCAAATGTGAGATGGCCGCTGCCGCAGCGTCGTGTTCGTCGGATCTGGCCGGCACCACCACCGCCGAGCAGTCCAGGGCCAGCGTCATGACCATCGACCACACCGCGGGGTCGACATGGTCGTCCACGCTGACCACCCAGGGGGCCCTGGTGAACAGGCCCGCGTAACTGGCGGCCCACCCCGAGTGAGCGGTACCCGTCATGGGATGACCGCCGACGAACCGCGCCTGCAGCCCGGCCGCGGCGACCTCGTCGAGGACCGCGCACTTGACGCTCGTAACGTCCGTCAGCGGGCAGTTGGGGGCCAGGTCGCGGATGTGGGTCAGCATGATCGGCACCGCTGGCATGGGAACGGCGAGCACGATCAAGGCTTCGGTGTCGGAGGCGCGTCGCAGCGCTTCGCTGAGGTCGGTGGTGGCGTCGAAACCTTCGGAGCTGGCGCCCTGCGTGCCTTCCACCGATCGGTTGTAGCCGAAGACCTCGCGGCCGGCGGCCGTCGCCGCACGCATTATCGAACCGCCGATCAGTCCTAGTCCGAGCACACACACCGGTGTCTGCACCACAGTCCAAGGTTGGCACAGCTCGGTGCTCGCCAAGCCTTGAGGTCGGGCTGCTCATCTGGTCAGGGGCCAGGTCAGCGACTAGCGTAGGCGCCCATGGGAGCACAACGGGCCCCGGCACCAGGCCCGTCGTCAGACACGCCGGACGGCTTCGGCGTCGCGGTCGTGCGCGAAGAGGGCCAATGGCGCTGTTCGGCGATGGCGCCCAATTCGCTGACGAGCCTGTCGGCCGCTGAGACGGAGCTACGTGAACTGCGCAGCGCGGGCGCCGTCTTCGGGTTGCTCGACGTCGACGACGAATTCTTTGTCATCGTGCGCCCGGCGCCGTCCGGGACGCGGCTGCTGTTGTCCGACGCCACCGCGGCACTGGACTACGACATCGCGGCGGAGGTGCTGGACAATCTCGACGCCGACATCGACCCCGAGGATCTCGAGGACGCCGAGCCCTTCGAGGAGGGCGACCTCGGGTTGCTGTCCGATATCGGACTGCCCGAGGCGGTGCTGGGAGTCATCCTCGACGAGACGGACCTGTACGCCGACGAGCAATTGGGGCGCATTGCGCGGGAGATGGGCTTCGCTGACGAGCTGTCGGCGGTAATCGAGCGGCTCGGTCGGTGATCGTCGGGCTCGGTGATCGTCTCGGTCGGTGACTGACGAAGATCTGATCCGCGCCGCGTTGGCAGTGGCCGAGACGGCAGGCCCACGCGACGTGCCTATCGGTGCCGTGATCGTCGGTGCCGACGGAACCGAACTCGCCCGGGCGGTGAACGCGCGTGAGGCCCTTGCCGATCCGACCGCGCATGCCGAGATCCTGGCTCTGCGGGCGGCGGCCCGCGCGTTGGGCGAAGGGTGGCGGCTGTCGGGGACCACGCTGGCGGTCACCGTCGAACCCTGCACGATGTGCGCCGGGGCGTTGGTGCTGGCTCGTGTCGATCGGCTGGTGTTCGGCGCCTGGGAGCCCAAGACGGGAGCGGTCGGATCGCTGTGGGATGTGGTCCGTGATCGGCGGCTCAACCATCGCCCAGCTGTGCGTGGCGGTGTGCTGGCGCAGGAGTGCGCGGCGCCGCTGGAGGCCTTCTTCGCGCGCCAGCGATTGGGGTGACGGCCGCTTGATTCGGTAAGCTGCTCGACGGTGGCGTGTCCGAGCGGCCTAAGGAGCACGCCTCGAAAGCGTGTGACGGCTAACACCGTCCGAGGGTTCAAATCCCTCCGCCACCGCCAAAGTTTCTACGGCTGTTTACGGCGTGATATTGCCAATGTGGTGGGCGCGGGTGTCTTTGAGGGCTTCGATGAGGGCGTCGGTCTCTTGATCTAACAGCTTGGCCGCCGTGCAGGCTGCGCGGATCTCGGCCTCGGTGAACATCGGCACTGGTTCGCGGGATCCCCACCCCCAGTTGGGTCGCTCCCAGTCACAGGTGTCGCCGCTGTCGGCCAGACGACCCGTATCGGGGCTGGACTCTTCCTCTGGCATCGCGTCGTCCTCGCTCTACGTCTGTCTGAATCTACGCTCAAATTCAGACAATTGAACTTAAACCGAGGAGCTAGACGCCGAGTGTAGAGGCGGACGTCCTGCGTCACCGGCATGTTGGCTCGGTGGACGACAGTGGCACCGGCCCCACGGCCGCTGGGCAATGCGCGTGGTAAGCCAATGCCGAACTAATTTGCGTTGGCCTCTAACCGCTTGCACTCGGCAATTGCCGCGTCGAAGGCGGCCAGCACATGGGCCTTGGGATTACGTCCCGCCCGGCTGTCATTCCATGTGCTTATCGCGTGGCGGATCGTCGTCGAGTCTGATCCGACGAGGACCGGACCGTGCATTGCCTCTGCGAGAAGCCGCTGCGCCAAACGCAATTCGTCGTCTGGCGTCATCTCGGCCTTAGATGTGGCACGACCGAAGAAAGCCTTGTTGAGTGCGCCCCGGGCACAGTACCTGAACTGCCCGTCAGTCCCCAGGCTCACGTGACCGCCAGCGATCCAGCCTTGCGCGACCAGATTGCGGGCCACCTGCAATTTCTGACTGACCTGACTGACGTTCATTTCATTCCTTTCGCGGTTGAGCCATTCGAAGGGCGGCGCCGAGTCCTATTACTTCGGCCGCGAGAGCGGTGCGCGCATCGCGTTCAATTCGTCGGCGACTTTCCTGGTGGAGCCCTTCGATGGTGCTCACACAATGGGGTGCTCACCTGTACGCCACGCCGCTAAGGCGGCTATCGACATCATTGCGTTACTTTCCCGGCGTTGGTGCTGCGCCTATGGCACAGAAGTGCGAGTGGGCCGCACCCTCAACGCAGACTCATCGCGGTTCTCGGGCATGGTCGACGGAATACTGCCGCGCTGGTCACACCTGCCACTTAAGTACCAGCAAAGTGGGCAACGTGGCAGTCGTGAATGCGATATCACGGGCGGTATCATGTCGCGAAATGACTTGCCCCGGCTGATATGTGTGGGAGATTCCAGCCGGCTACCACCCGGTCGGCTGTTGGGCCGGTCGTCGCAGGCCGGCTAAGAATCCCGCGAATACTCGCGGGTTATGAATTCGAGCTAGACTTCTTGCCGCCTTTGCGTCCAGCGGCCTTTTTCTGGGACTGATTACCACCGCTGCCACTACCGCTGCTACGGCTGCTCTGGCTGCTGCCGGAAATCTTGCCGCCCCTGCTGGAGGAGCCCGGCGAGTTCGATATCGCCGCAGCCCGCGACTTGCTCATCCCCTTTTTGCGCAGACCCTCATACTGTTTGTCATTCTTGACGCTCGAGCCATGATCCTTCGCCACTGGGAACTCCTTTACCTCGTGCAGCCCGAATACCCGTTCCAAACCGCGAAGAACATGCGAATTACTCAATGCATTGAGGACGAATAGGATTTTTCTGTCGATTCGCGGCTGCCGCGACACGCTGGTTCACCGGCGGGTGGACCTGCTCACTCAGATACGTGCGCTGTCCAGGCAGCTGGAATCCATCGACCGCCAACTTATCGACATCGCCCACACCGAAGCTGCGAACGCCGGGGACTGATCAAGTTCGCGGCCCGACACCAGCCGCCGGCTACCGGCGCAGCAATCCAGAACGGCGGGTGCGACTACCCCGGACGGTTTCCCAAATCGCGATGAGGACGACGGCAGCACCGACTCCGATGAAGAACGGAATCCAGGCGATTCCACCATTGGCATTGTGGTAGCCGAATTTGCTGGCCACCCATGAGCCAATCAACCCGCCAAGGGCCCCTAGGACAATCGTCATGATCATGCCGATGTCTTGCTTGCCAGGCATGACGAGACGCGCCACCAAACCGATTAGCGCCCCCACGACGACGGCGAGGACTATTGACCCGATCATTGCATCTCCTGTCATAACAGTGCCCCTGGTGGGCTCCATCTTCGACGAGGAGTTCCCCGGAACGGCCGGCTTATAACACATACGTCGGGTTAGGGCTGACTTGCGGGAAGCGTCGGGCTGCGTCGGCTCGGCGAAGCCCGGCATGACCACGGGCGCATTCCAAGGACTTGTTTAGGACGCGCCAAGCGCTGACTGCGAATCTCGCTGCAGCAAACGACTTCGGCGGCGGCGACGACCGTCCGAGCCAACTGCATGCCGCAGAAATCAACCCAAAAACCAAGTCATTCAAGGAGAAACGATGTCACATCCAGACCGGGCACGCACCGAGCGCACTGTGCCCCAAGCAACGGTTTGGCCTGCGTACGCAGAGCCCCGCGCCGGCATGCCGGCGCCGCACGCTCCCGCGCATCCCTACGTAGCGGCTCGGCCTCAGTACGCATTTGCGCCGCCGTTCTACGGTCCTCCGGCCCAGGACAACGGCCGCCCAGGCACTATCACTGCCGCATCGGTCCTGGCGTTCATCGTCGGCGGTCTGGGCGCACTAGGCTGCGTTCTTTTGCTGCTGACAACACTTGTGTTAGCCAGCATGCGAAGCCCCGTTTTGGTGGCGATCCTTGGCGCCGTCCTCCTGCTGGCGGTTGCCCACAGTGCTCTGTTCATCTGGGGCGGCGTCAGAAATTTGAAGGGCCGCAGAACAATGCTGATGGTCGTTTCGATAATTCAGGTGGCTTTCACGGCTGTGGGACTCGTCAGCGACCTCTTTCATAAGACCGCGACGGGCGAAGCCGTGGTGCAAGCGGTTGGTGGCGTAATTTTCGTCGCGCCGATCCTGATCTTGCTGGCACTAAGGTCCAGCAGGGAGTTTTCCCGCGCCCGCCGCGGGTGACGACCTAGGGCTCGCGCAAGCACAGATCGCGCGAGCCTTTGCTGTCACCTCAACCGCTGTCGCCGGCCACCTTGACCAAGAGGTCATCGAGGCGCCGCGCGAGGTTCCATCCCATATAGACGGCGAAGTGAACCGTGAGTTCCTCGAGCTCCTCGCGGCTCATGTCGCCGAGTCTGAGGGCGGCTTGCAGGTGCTCGGTCACCTCCTCGTCGACCGCGGCCGACGCGGCGCTGCAGATGCTGATGATCCTTCGGTCGCGGCGGCAAAGGTATTTCTGCCGGCTCCAGATTTCGCCGTAAAGATAGTCAAGACGTGCGTGGCGCTGGAACGGCGTCGAGGCCGTCGGTGGTGGCGTGCCGTGGATCTGTTCGTACGCCGCATCACCGCGTTGCCGACGGGCGTGGTCGTCAGTCGGTTCCGCCCAGAGCTCGAAGTCGTGCGGCTGCACCTCCGCACCGGTTTCCTCGATGAGCTTGAAGCGGGCCATCATCCCGTACATCTGCATGACCGACGCCTTGGGCCAGCCGGCCTGTGTCGCGAAATGGAGTACGAACTCATCGAACTCCGGGTAGGTGATGTCGCCGCTCTTCAGAGCCGCGTAGACATGAGTTTCGATCGGGGTGATCGCCCCCGCAGCCCCGACGCAGGTGAGGGTGATCCAGCGTCGGTCTCGTGGGGTGAGGACGCCTCGGCGCCACATCTCGCCGAAGACATACCCGATGACCCCGGCCTCGAGGTACGCACCGCTTGGGTCCGGGCTCTCGGTCGTCATAATGCGCTCGTACTCGGCTCTGGCAACCGCCCGCCGTTCTTCGCGTGTTGTCCAGTCGCTCATGTGGATCCTTTCGCCGATCCCGATAGTCAGAACCGCATGATCCAGCCGCCGTCGACCGAGATCGTCTGGCCGTTGATCCAGTCGCCCGCCGGGGAGCACAGCAGAAGCATCGTTCCGACCAGATCCGCCGGAGGCCCCGAGGTTTTGCCGGGGATCTGTGCGCCGAGGATGTCGCGGACCGGCGAGTCCTTCGGCAGGCTCGCATAGCCACTTTCGTTGTCGACGAGTCCGGGCGCGATGCCGTTGACGTTGATGCCCAGTGATCCGAGCTCACTGGCCAGATTGCAGGTCAGGCCGTGCAGCGCGTACTTCGACACGCCGTAGATCCCGCCGGGCATGAACGCACCCGCGGACAGGCCGTTCACGATGCGACCGCCACCGCGACCGGCCATCGACTCGACAACTGCTTGGGTGCAGAGCAGCGGACCGCGCAGGTTCACATTGAGCACCCGATCCCAGTCCGGCACCGGCATTTTCGACAACCCGTACGGCGGCAGGTCGGTCATGATTGCGGCGTTGTTGATCAGGATGTCGATGCCGCCGAACGCCGCGATCGCCGCCGACGCCATCTGAGCGGCCGACTCGGCCGAGGTGACGTCGAGGTGCACCGCGATGGCCGGGAAGTCCTTGCTCACCAACTCTTCGGCGGTGCGCCGCGCTGCTTCGAAGTTGATGTCGGCGATCACGACCGAAGCGCCGACTTCGCACAGCGCCTGGGCGTAGACCTCACCGATGCCACCGGCGCCGCCGGTTACGACGGCGACCTTGCCGGTCAGGTCGAAAAGCTGCTTCACATCCATCCGAGCATTACTAAGACACTTGACCCATGAAGTCAAGTGTCTTATTAATAAGTAATTCGTCTTAACCCCGGGATGCAGAGGCCCACCATGATCATTGACCGACGCGTTCCCGTCGTGCACCTGCACATCGGAGGCGAGGCACGCCCGAGCGGCTCGGGCGGCGTGCACCAGCACGTGTTTCCGGCGACCGGGGAGATTCAGGGACCGGTGCCATTGGCCGGCCCGGACGACGTCGACCACGCCGTGCAGGCCGCGCACACCGCCTACCGGAAGTGGCGTGCCTGGCGGCCGGCGGAGCGCGCTCGCGTGCTTCGCCGGCTCGGTGAACTGATGGAGCGCGACGCCGCCGAGCTCGCACGGTTGTCGGTGCTCGACAACGGGATGACGGCAGGTATGAGCCAGTCCCTCGTCGGCGTCATGGCGAATTGGACGTCGTACTACGCAGGTTGGGCCGACAAGATCGAGGGGCGGGTCACGTCTTTCCCGGCCAACCAGCGTGAACTGGCCTACTCGATGCCCGAGCCCTACGGCGTCGTCGGGATCATCCTTACCTGGAACGGCCCCGTCGTCTCGATCGGCATGAAGCTGATCCCGGCGCTCGCAGCCGGGAACACGGTCGTGATGAAGCCGTCGGAGCTGACGCCCTACGCGACTGAGCACTTGATGGGTCTGGTCAAAGAAGCGGGAATCCCCGACGGCGTCGTGAACCTCGTCCTGGGCGGGCCCGACACGGGAGCGGCGCTAGTCCGCCATCCGCTCGTCGAGAAGGTCAGCTTCACTGGCGGACCAGCAACGGCGCGCAAAATCCTTGCGGCATGCGCCGAGTCGCTCAAACCGGCGGTGCTCGAGCTCGGCGGCAAATCCGCCAACGTGCTCTTCCCGGATGCCGATCTGGACATGGCCGTTGCCGTCAATGCCTTCAGCGTCCTCGGCACGCTGGCCGGGCAAGGTTGTGCGATCCCGTCCCGCATGATCGTGCACACCGACATCTACGACGACGTTGTGGAGCGAGTCCTGGCAACAGTCGCGGGCATGCGGTGCGGTGATCCGTTTGACCCGGCGACCGCCATCAGCCCGGTCGTGACCCGGGAGGCGCAACAACGCATCCTGGCCATGATCGAGCGAGCGCAAAACGATGGGGCGAAACTGTTGACCGGAGGCAGCGCTCCTCAATACCTGTCGAGGGGCTTCTATGTGGAACCGACGGTGCTCGGCGATGTCGACCCAGGCTCCGAGCTCGGTCAGATCGAGGTGTTCGGCCCGGTGCTCTCGCTCATGCGCTTCGATAGCGAAGAGCAGGCGATCGAGACGGCGAACTCGACGGAGTACGGACTCGCCGCTTACGTGTACACCAAAGACATCGATCGGGTGCACCGGATGGTGACCGCGCTTAGAGCAGGCGGGGTGTACGTGAACGGAGCCAGCCCCGTCGTCGGCTGCGAGCTCGCGTTCGGCGGTGTCGGCATCTCGGGCTTCGGTCGCGAAGGCGGCCAGGAGGGTTTGTTCGAGTTCCTGCGCACCAAAGCGGTTGGCATCGCATGACTTTGCCGCTTCGCCTCGACGGCGCAGTCGCCGTGCTGACCGGCGCGGGCAGTGGCATCGGCCGGGCGTCTGCCTTGGCTTTCGCAGACCGCGGCGCGTTCGTCGTCGTCAGCGATCTGTCCGAAGCGCGGGTCAGTGAGGTCGTCGAGCAGATCACCGCGCTTGGCCGACCGGCGATCGGGCTTCCCGTCGACGTCACCGTCGAAGCGGACCTCGAGCAGCTCCGCGAGGCTGCACTCGAGCGGTTCGGCCGGATCGACCTGGTGATGAACAACGTCGGCGTGCTCGCGATCGGCGCGCCTGAGACGCTGCCTGACGACGCGTGGGTCCGCACGCTCGACGTCAACTTGTTCAGCGTCGCGCGCAGCAACCGGGTGTTCCTCCCCGGGTTGATCGCTCAGGGCAGCGGCCATGTGGTCAACACCGCTTCCGCTTCGGGGCTGCTGAGCTACGGGTTCGACCGGCTTCCCTACGTCGCGTCGAAACACGCGATCGTCGGGATATCTGAGGCGCTGGCAACCTATCTCGGGCCGAAGGGTGTGGGTGTGACGTGCCTGTGCCCGTCCGGCGTGATCACCAACATCCTGGAAGGCATCACCGTATACGGCGACACGCCCGCAACACCGCGCGCTCCGGCGCACCCGATCGTCAGCGCAGAGGAGGTCGGACGGATGACCGCCGAAGCGGTCGAAGCGGGGCGATTCCTAGTGGTCACCGCGCCCGAGGTGCACGACGCCCTGCTGGAACGCGCCAAGGACATCGAGGCGTACATCCAGGCGAGCATCAAGGCGAATTCGTGACGGCGCTCCGAGTGGGATTCGTCGGTCTCGGATCTCAAGGCGGGCCGATGGCGCGCAGGATTATCGAGGATGGATTCCCGACAACGTTGTGGGCGCGCCGGCCCGAGTCCATGCAGCAGTTCGACGGTACCGGCGCCGCCTACGCAGCGGATCGCCGGTCGCTCGGGGCTGCCTCAGATGTGTTGTGCCTCTGCGTAATTGGGGACGACGACGTCGACGAGGTGCTGCGTGGCGACGAAGGAGCGCTTGCGGGGATGGCGCCGGGTGGGATCGTCGTCATTCACAGCACCGTTCGTCCGGCTACCTGCCGTCGACTGCAGGCCGACTTCACCGACCTGCATTTCGTCGACGCCCCGGTCTCCGGGGGCGGCCACATGGCCGCGGCCAAACAGCTATTGGTGATGGTGGGCGGCGACGACGAAGTGGTCGAGCGGTGCCGGCCCATTTTGAACGCGTTCGCCAACCCGCTTGTCCACCTCGGCGGTTTGGGCGCCGGACAAACAGCGAAACTGCTGAACAACGCGCTGTTCGCCGCGCATCTCGGGTTGGCTGCCAGCACGTTCACCGTCGCCGCCAACCTCCGCGTGGACCTCGACGCGCTGAGCGAGGTGCTGTCGACCGGCAGCGGCCGCAGCTACGCGGCGCAGGTGATAGCCAACTCGGGACACAGCCTTTCGGCGATGGCGGACCTGGCCGGGCCGCTGCTGGTCAAGGACGTCGGCATCCTCGAAGAGTTGGTCGGGTGCGAGTGCCCCGAGCTGCTTCAGGTGGCCCGGGCCACCATCACGGCGATGCGTCTCGACGATACGGAGGAAGCCGGTGCGCAATGATCTGATGCCGGCCACGGCACTGCAGTTGCTGTTGGCGGCTGAACGGTTGTTCGCCGAGCATGGCCTTGCGGGCGTCTCCCTGCGGCAAATATCGACCGAGGCGGGCTCGTCCAACAATTCAGCGATCCAATACCACTTCGGCAGCAAAGACGACCTGCTCCACGCGATCTTCGCCTACCGGCTCGGCGACTTGACGCAACGCCGCGCCTTGCTGAGAGCTCGCGCCAACCCCGATGACCTTCGCGCCCAGCTGGAGGCACATGTCCTGCCGCTGATCGAGTTGGCGGAATCGCCCGATAGCTCATATGTTTCGTTCATCGAGCAGCTGCAGCGCGCAGGCGCTGTCGACGTTTTCCTGCATCAGGCAGCCGCGATGAAGTCCCAGGAAGAGTTCACGTCCCGGATGCAGCAGCTACTACTGCACATCCCAGAACCGGCGCGGTCGATGCGGATCCAGCAGGCCCAGGACCTCGCCGTCCACCTCGCCGCCGAGCGGGAGCGCGCAATCCGCCGCGACGACGCGGTTATTCCGTTCGCTCTCTTCGTCAGCGGCGTGGTGGACGGCCTCGCGGGCTTTCTCGAGGCACCAGCCTCCGTGGAAACCCAGCAGCTGATTTCGCGCGACAGCTGAGCGCCCTTTCGCGAATTACCGGGTGTGCCCGGCCGCTTGGTCCGAAGCGAACAACGCATTGCCCGTCAGGCTACGAATCGTTTGCATTTCGTTGTCCCGGTAGGGCCGTCCGTCTGGTTGCAGCAGGTCGTGGAACCACACTTTCGGGGGCGTGGTGTACGGGTGATCCCAGGAATCCCACGGCAGATATGTCTGGGTTTTCCCGGCTACGAAGCCCCAATTGATCGCACCGACGTTGCGTCGCTTGGCAATTGGCAGAATGCCTTCGACTGTGCTGCCCTGGGACCGGGCCATGTACTCGGTGCACAGGATCGGCCGCCCCAACGGGGCTAGCTCGTCGATCCGGCTCTCGAACTCGGCCGGCGCGGCATAGCTGTGGAAGGTGATCACGTCGGAGTTTTCCAGCTGAATGCTGGCGATTGCGCTGCGGCGGCCCGGATCTCCCCAGGTGCCGTCCCATACGCCGCTGGTCAATGGTTGGCCTGGATCGACCGAACGGGCCCACTGGAATACCTGCGGCAGCAGCTCCTGGACCCGCTCCAGCTTGTCGGCCCGCTCCACCTTGCGATACACCCGCGCCGGATTGTCCGGCTCATTCCACAAATCCCAACCCAGCACCCGATTGTCGTTGCGGAATTGGCTCAACACGCCCGTCACGTAGTCACGCATGACGGCGATGTAGCCGCGGTCACCGAGGCGTTCGGCGCCCGGGCTCTGCACCCAGCCCGAGTTGTGCACGCCAGGTGTCGGCGCACGCTGAGCCCCCGACTTGGGCAACGGATCCCAGCAGGAATCGAACAGGACGAAGAGCGGCCTGATGTTGTGGCGCGCCGCGATCGAGACGAACTGGGCAAGACGCAGCTGGAAGCGTTGACGATCCTGCGCCCACAGCTGATCGTGCAGGAAAACTCGCATGGTGTTGAACCCGTGCGCCCGGGCGAGGCCCAACTCGGCATCGATGCGCCGAGGGTCATAGGTGCCCGGTTGAAACATCTCCAGCTGATTGATGGCGTTGGAAGTGATGTAGTTGGCGCCGACAAGCCAGCCTTGCGCTTGATACCAGCGATTGATCCGATCCGTCGACCATCGGCTCGCCTCCGCCGAGGCGCGGGGCGTCTGTGCCAGCGCCATGCCAACGGCCAGTAGCAGCGGCAGTTTCAGGGCCGTTCGACGGTGCACGAAGCGACGATAGTGTTGCCCGGCGGGCATGCTGGATTCGCAATCCCTCGGAAGGAGAATTGTTATCTCGTTGTCACTCAGCAGTATTCACTGCGTTGGGACAAGTGGGGCTTCGACACGCGGAAGCGCGTCGCAGTGGATTCGCAAGCTGGAACGACAGTGGGCCGCCGCGCAGTTGGGCTACGGCGGTGCGACTACGCCGAGGCCGGCCATGGCAGCCAACAGAACACAACCCATTCGGAACCCCCAACCCCTGTCCGGCATCCCTTTAATGCCGCTTCTGACAACCGGTTTGGTGAGATTACGGCAGTCCGTGCACGCCCGGGCCGGAATCGGGAAAGTTGGTGCTTCGGCCGGGAAACTGTTACGGGATCGTGATTTTCAGGCTGCCGCTGCTCGCCGCGCCCGCGGTTGGCGACGTTGGGCTGGTGGTCCTCGGCTTCCGCGTGCGCTTCGTTGTCGTCGTCGGGTTGGACGTGCTGGTGGTCGGGACGACGGATGTCTGTGGGGTAGCGGGGCCAGACTCGCGCGAAGTGATGGCCCAAACTGCCACACCGATCAGAACGAGGATTGTCGCCGCGATTATCAGCAACACGACTGGCTTGCGATACCACGGTCGTCGAATTGACGGCTGCGCGACTGGCGCGTCGTGACCGGAGGGCACCGGGGGGCCGCCGGGCGGTGACGGCGCGGCCGCCGGGCCCCCGCCGGACGGGCCCGCCACGGGCGTGGCGCCAGCGCGGGCGGCGGCCTCTCGGGCCGCGGCGGCGGCCTCTTGGCTTGAAGCACCCGCCAATGCCGCACGCAGAGCCGCATCGGCGGCGGCGTGGACCTGGGCCGCGTCGCCGCTGAATTGCTGGCGCGCCCATTCTTCCCACTGAGCACGCTTCGCACTCAGCTCGGCATTAGCGCCTTGAGCATCGGTCATGTTCACCCCGTACAGATCGCCTATTACCGGACGCTTGGCGCTTTACATGATCGCATTAGCTATAGGGCCGCTGCTGCTGCTGCGGCTGTTGGGGTGCGCCGCCGTAACCCAGCTGCGAGGCGGTATAGCGGGCGCCGTCGGTAACCGGGCTGGCCTGCACCGCGGTCCCGTAGGCACAGATCTCGGTCCACACTTCGCCGATCTCGGTGGTGTCGAAGCGCATTGCGACGATCGCGTTTCCGCCTTTCGTGCGGGCTTCGGCGATCAGCCGGTTCATCGCCTCGTTGCGGCTCTCGGCCAGGTTCTTGGTCATGCCCTGCAGCTCACCGCCGAACATCGATTTGAAACTGGCACCCATCTGCGAGAAGGCGTTTCGCGATCGCACAGTGAGCCCGAAAACTTCGCCGCACACCCGTTGGATCTCCCAACCGGGAATGTCGTTCGTGGTGACAACGAGCACCGGAGGACCTTTCTGCCGAGATGAAATGGGCCAGTTCCCGCTGCAGGGTACCGCCGCATGGTTTCAGCGCAGCCACGTGTGGCGTTCACACGCTACTCCGCTCAGCGGGAGGTGGAGTAACGACGGGTGATGGCCGCGACTAGCGTCGGTGTGAGATTCCCCCAAGCCAGGTCGAGGAGGTCGGGTGAGGTCAGCGGGCCACGAAATCCAGGACGCCGACCTTGACTTCGACGACCTGACGTCACCCAAGCTGACCGACATCCAACGTCAGATTCTGCAGTACACCGAAACCAAACAGGTCGACTTCGACATCGACACAATGCTGGCCGAGGCCGTTGCGCAGGCTGGCGCCGACGATCTGGATGACACCGACGGCTTCGGTGACCGTCTGAGCACACACGTGGCCGCGATCGAAGCCGACGACGGGCTGACCCAGCTGGCGCGCTCGTCGTTGCGCCAACGGGTGGTTCGACTGCTGCGGAACCGGTTGTCGTTGACCGACCTCGTCAAGCGGTACCCCGAAATCGAGTCCATCCCGATCGAGCGGCCCATTGTCGTGGTCGGCATGCCGCGGTCGGGCACCACACATCTGGTGAATCTCGTTGCGGCCGACCCGCGACGGCGCGCGCTGCCCTACTGGGAGAGCCAAGAACCGATACCCGCACCCGGTCAGGGCCCCGACATCTTCGGCATCGACCCACGCTACGCGCGGGCCAAAGCCGAACACGACGCGCTGATGGCCAGTGCACCGGCGGTGGCTGCCATGCACGACCGGTTTCCCGAGGCGATCGAGGAGGAAGTCGAACTCCTCGACCTGGATTTGGCCGGTTACGTCCTGGAATGGCATGCCCGAGTACCCGGCTGGCGTGACTACTATCTGCGACTGGACCAGACCCGGCACTACCGCTACATGCGAAAAGTGTTGCAGGCCTTGACGTTCCTGCGCGGGCCACGGACCTGGGTGCTCAAGAGCCCGCAACACTGTGAGCAGCTCGGCCCGCTGATGGCAACCTTTCCCGACGCGACCGTGGCGTTCACCCACCGCGATCCTGTCGCGGTGATCCAGTCGGCGATCACCATGATGGCCTATTCCGACCGGCTGCGTCGCACCAGCATCGACCCGGGCTGGCTGCTGGACTACTGGACCGACCGAGTGTATCGCCTGCTGAGCGCGTGTGTCCGGGACCGCGACCTGGTTCCGGCGGCGCGCAGCATCGACATCAGCTTCCATCGCCTCAACGGCAACGAAATGCCGTTGCTGGAAGAGCTTTACCGGCGCGCCGGAGTCGAATTGACACCGCAGGTGCGCGGACGGTTCCAGCAATATCTCGACGACAACCCGCGCGGCAAACACGGCCGCATCCGCTACCAGTTGCAACGGCACTTCGGCGTCTCCGCCGACGAACTCCGCGAGCGATTCGGCTTTTACTTCGATCGGTTTGACGTCCGTGCCGAATGAAGGAGATCCCAGCGATGTTCGAACCGATCTATCGCACCCGTCCCGGCGCCGACGCTATTCGCCCCGCCTCCGCCGACCGGGCACAGCAGCTCGCTGCGGGGCTGTGGTGCTCACCGGGTCTGTCGAACACCTACCTGCTGACCACCAGCGACGGACGGGTGATCGTGAATACCGGGATGGGCTTCGAGGGTCCGGTACATCGCGCCAACTTCGACGCCGTCGACTCATCGCCGGTGCGTTACATCATCTTCACCCAAGGCCACGTCGACCACGTCGGCGGCTTGGACAGCGTCCGCGATCCGGACACAACTGTTGTCGCACAGGCGAACTGGACGCTGTGGCGCGACGACAACGAGCGCCTCATGCCGTATCGGGCCAGCCGCAGCGCGTTTGCCTTCAAGGACACGCTGGCGGCCGGCATCCAGGCCATCCAACGACGGCTCGGCACCAAGCGCCTGCCCGGCCAGAGCATCCCGACGGTGGATCTCGACTTCGAGGACACGCTCACCGTCGAGCTGGGCGGTCGACGGCTGGAGCTGATCTCGGTGCCCGGCGGGGAGACCACCGACTCGCTGGTGGTGTGGTTACCCGAAGAGCGAATTTGTCTGTGTGGCAACGTGTTCGGTCCGGTGTTCGGGCACATCCCCAACCTGGTCACCATGCGCGGTGACCGCTACCGCGACGCGCTGACGGCCGTCGCATCCGTGGAGCGGGTGCGCAATCTGCAGCCCGAGCTGCTGGTGACTGGTCATTTCGAGCCCATTGCGGGAGCCGATCGCATCGATGCCGAGCTGACCCGGCTGCGCGACGCGCTCCAGTACATCCACGATCAGACCGTCGCCGGGATGAACGCCGGAAAGGACGTGCTGACCCTGATGCGCGAGATCACCCTGCCTGCCGAATACGAAGTGGGCCAAGGCTACGGCAAGGTCTCCTGGGATGTGCGTGCCGTCTGGGAGAACTACTCGGGGTGGTTCCATCACCGGTCGACGACCGAGCTCTACCCGGTCGGTTTCGACGCCGTCAGCGCCGATGTGGTCGAACTGGCCGGCGCTGATGCACTGGTGGATCGGGCGCGGGCCCACCTCGATGCCGGTCGTCCGCTGCAGGCCATCTATCTCGCCGAGCTGCTTCCGAAAGAGCACCCGGGCGCGCGCGAGGTACTGCGCGCCGCCCACGAAAAGTTGCTGGCCGATAGCACGAATTTCTGGGAAAGCGCTTGGCTCACACAGCAGATAGCGAGGAACGCATGACACTACGCTCCCAGGATCTCTACCACACCGGCATCGTGGTCCCAGACCTCGAGGCTGCGATGGCGCGCTTCACCGCGCTGGCCGGATACCGATGGATCACGCCGCTGTCCTATACGCTTGCGTTTCGCACGGTGGCCGCCGGGACACACGAATTCACTTCGACAATCGTCTATTCGGTGGATAGCCCACACATCGAACTCATCGAAGAGGTGCCGGGAAGTCCTTGGGTGGCCGCGCCAGGCAACTCGGTTCATCACCTCGGCTACTTCACCGACAGCCTGGTCGACGCCGCCCGAGCGCTGGAGGACAACGGCTTCACCTTCGAAGCCACCGCCGCCGTATCGGACTCTGAGCTCGCGCTATTCGCGTATTTCGTCGACTCATTCGGTACCCGCATCGAGATCGTCGACCGCGCGCTGTTTCCCGACTGGCCCGCCTTCCTGCAATCTCAGATGGGCTAGGCAGATATGCCGATAACCGTGCTGCGCTTCAACTTCGGCTCGCCACAAGGGAATCCGCGCAAGCAGAGCGAGCTGATCAATGCGGCCCTCGAACTCGCGCAGTGGGGCGAGTCCCGCGGCATCACGTCGGTGAGTGTCGACGAGCACCACGCCACCGGGCATGGATGGAGCTGCAACCCGATCATGGCCGCCGCGATGTTCCTGGCCCGCACCACACGGTTGGTTGCAAGCGTCGATTGTGCGTTGGGGCCGCTGTGGAATCCGGTCCGGCTGGCCGAAGACATCGCACTCGTCGACAACATGAGCCGCGGCAGGTTGCTCACCACGGTCGGGCTGGGATATCGGCCGGTCGAATACGACGAGCTCGGAATGGATTTCAGCCAGCGCGGCAAGCTGATGGACAACCTGGTCGAGCGGATGCTGTCGGTGTGGGCCGATGCGGGAGTGTGTACCGGTACCTGGACGCGACCGCATCCGCCGCTGTTCGTCGGTGGCGGTTCGCGGGCCACGGCGCGTCGGGCCGCGCGGTTCGGGTTGCCGCTCAGCCTGGCCGACCACCTACCCGATATCGCCGCCTACTATCACGAGCTGTGTGCCGAGGCCGGTCGCAAAGCCGTCGTCATCATGCCCGGTGCAACCAACCGCGGAATGATCTATCTGCACGAAGATCCCGACCGGGCCTGGGCAGAGCTCGGTGAGCACATCCTCTGGGAGGCAGTCACTTACGGCGGATGGTCCAGCGACGAGCGATCCTTGATGCATCTGCCCGGCGTGCAAACGCTGGAGCAAGTCAAGGCTTCCGGACGATACCGATTCCTCACACCCGATCAGCTCATCGCCGAAGTCCGCGAGGTCGACGACTATGGGCCGATCGTGCTGCATCCGTTGGTCGGTGGCATGCCGGTCGACGAAGCGTGGAAGTCGGTGCAGCTTTTGGCGGACGTGGTGTTGCCGGCGCTGACGTGATTGTTCGCGAAAATGCAAGTAGCGACGGCGCTTCTCGGGAAACGTGTTGCTAGTTGCACTCTCGCGGAGGACCGCATTACGCGACGGACCGAATCGCCAGCGCCACGGTGAGCCCGAGGATCGTCTGCGGATCGTTCAACCGATCGCCGTAGAGTTCGCGCAGCTGGCCCATGCGGTAGCGAACCGTCTGTGCATGCACGTAGAGGTCGGCCGCGACGGCATCGCGCCGGCCCCGGTGCAGCAGCCAGGACCGCAATGTCTCGGCCAGCCGCTCTGCGGTGCTGGGCCGCAGTCCCGCCAGCGGCGCCAGCATCTGCCGACGCAAATCCAACGCCGCTTCCCGGTCCGCGGTCAGCACCAGATCGACGAGGTGTTCATCGGTGTCGACTACCTCTTCGTCATCGCCGATCCCCAATTCACGCGCACGCAGCGCCCGCCGATACGACGACTCGACCTCCATCCACGGGCGCGCGGGTCCCAGCACCGCGCCGCGCCCCTGCAACGCCGATCGCAGCGGCCCACGGTCGCGGTCGTCCACGTCGGGGACCAACAGCGCCGCCAACGACTCCGACGGCTCAATTCCGGGTAGATCCTCGGTGAGCAACAATGTCGATCGGCCGAAACGTGTTGCCAGTCCGCGGGTTTGATCGTCGGCGAGCAGTACGGCGGTCAATGTGTCCGGAGGCTGCCAACCCGCCCTTTCGGCGCTGAACTGCAGCATTTCCGCCGGCTCGCCGACGAGCAACTGTCTGGCGAGTCGTTCCAAATAGCGTTGGCGCACCAATCCGGTGGTCGCCAGTTCATCCGCGTGTCCCGCGAGGCTGGACGCCGACAGTTCGTCGATGAACGCGAACACCATCTCGGCGAATCGGGCCACCGTCTCGGCCGGCATCTTGGCGGCGACCGCGGTCTCGGACAGTTCCCGCCAAGCGACCCGGCCGCCGACGCGGTAGGCGGATAGCAGCGCGTCCATGGACCGGCCCTGGCGCGCTTCGCCCCGCCCGAGTTCGTAGGCCCCATCCAGGGCAGGGGTCAAGGTTGCGGCCGGATCCGAACCGTGCGCACTCACCGCCAAGTGCAGAAAGGCGCCGAGTGCCGTTTGTACGGCGTTCTCGATGACCTGGCCCATCCGTCCGCTGAACGCATCGGCGTAGCTGGGTACTTCGAGTGTCACCGCGGTCACCGTGCGCTCGGCCATCCTCGGTAGCACCGCCTGCAGGGCGGCGACCACCTCCTCGGCCAGGTCGAGGCCGGTGAAGCGCAATGCCGGTTCCGACATAATTGTCTCCTGCGAACAAATTGAGGCCCGGCTTTCACGCCCCACAACCAAACAATTTATCTGAAATTTAGCCAGAATTGAGGAATGACGACGACGACAGCGCCGCGCCAGACGATTGTCGGCGCGCTGCGTGAACGCGTCGTTCAGTTCGCGGAACGGCTGACCACTCCGCTGGTGCCGTCCGACTACCTCGACATCATCGACCCGCTGCGCTCTCGTGGAGCCCTGCGTGGGCGGATCATCGCCGTCAGCTCCGAAACCCGTGACGCGGTCACCGTGCTGATCAAGACCGGCCGCGGCTGGCGCACCCATGTTCCCGGCCAGTACGTCCGCATCGGCATCGATGTCGACGGCGTCCGCCAGTGGCGGGCGTACTCGCTGACCTCGGAAACCGGCCGACGCGACGGCTGCATCGCGATCACTGTGAAGGCGATCCCGGACGGCGTCGTCAGCAACCACCTGGTCCGAAAGGCCACCACCGGAACTCTGGTCCAGCTCGACCAGGCCACGGGTGAATTCACCCTCGGTGCCCGACCACCCGCCAAAATCCTGTTTCTCACCGCGGGCAGTGGCATCACCCCGGTCATGGGCATGCTGCGCAACCTGCCAGATCTAGACATCGACATCGTCGTCGTGCACTGCGCCCCGACCGCCTCCGACGTGATCTTCGGTGACGAGCTGCGCACGCTGGCTCGCCAGGGCCGAATCCGGCTGGTGGAGAGGCACACTGACGTCGAGGGAATGCTCGACGTCACGCGGCTGGGCGACATCGTCGACGACATCGCCGACCGTCAGACCTGGGCGTGCGGGCCGGTCGGGTTGCTCGACGCGATCGAGCGCCGGTGGGCGGCCATCGGGCGCGCCGACCAGCTGCACACCGAGCGATTCCGCCCGTCCGTGCGGGTGACCGGCGACGGCGGAACCGTGACCTTCACCAAGACCGGGACCGTCGTCGCCGCCGAAAACTCGCAGACTCTGCTCAATGCCGGCGAAACCGCCGGCGTATTGATGCCGTCGGGTTGCCGAATGGGCATCTGCTTCGGCTGTGTCGCACCGCTGCGCCAGGGTGCCGTTCGCGACCTGCGCACCGGCGACGTCACCACCGCCGCCGAAGGCGACGGCATCCAAATCCAGACCTGCATCTCCGCGGCCGCCAGCGACTGCGACATCGATCTTTGAACCTCGAAGGAGACGACCCAAAGTGACTGCTATACAACGCAAACACGACGATCCGACGGCGCACCTGAGCGACCAGGACATTGAGGACATCGGCGTAGAACTCGATGCCATCCGGGCCGAGGTGATCGCCAGCCGCGGTGAGCGCGACGCCGCGTACATCCGCAAGGTCATCGACGGCCACCGCAAACTCGAATTGACAAGCCGCGCACTGCTTCTGTTTTCGCTGTTCCCGCCCGCGTGGATCTTGGGCACCGCTGGATTGTCGGTCTCCAAGATCGTCGAGAACATGGAGCTCGGCCACAATGTCATGCACGGTCAATGGGATTGGATGCGCGATCCCAAAATCCACTCGACCACCTGGGAGTGGGACATCGCCGTCCCGTCGGAAATGTGGAAACACTCACACAACGAACTGCACCACTTCTACACCAACGTGGTGGGCAAGGACCAAGACCTCGGCTTCCGCATCCTGCGCGTCGACGAGGATCAGCCCTGGAATCCGTTCTATTTGATTCAGCCGCTGACCAACTTCGCCAATGCGTGCATCTTTCAGTACGGAATCGCCATCTATGACTTGGAAATCGACGCTTATCTGAAGGGTGAGGCCGATAAGGACGTGTTCGGGCGTCAGGTCAAGGAAGTGCTCGCCAAAATCGGAAGGCAAGTGCGCAAAGACTATGTGCTGCACCCGTTGCTGTCCGGTCCGGCGGCGCTCACCACTTTTGCTGCCAATTTCACGGCCAACCTAGTACGCAACCTGTGGACCCACTCGGTGATCATGTGCGGGCATTTTCCCGAGGGCGTCCAGACGTTCGAGAAAACTTCCATCGTCGATGAGACGCGGGGCCAGTGGTATCTGCGGCAGATGCTCGGCTCGGCCAACATCAGCGGCAGCCCGCTGATGCACTTCATGACCGGTAACCTGTCGTACCAGATCGAGCACCACCTCTACCCCGATCTGCCCAGCAATCGCTACCAGGAGATAGCGCCGAAAGTGCAGGACCTCTTCGAGCGTTACGGACTCACCTACACCAGTGGTCCCTTGTTGAAACAGGTTGGCTCGGCATGGAAGAAGATTTTTCGGCTCTCCCTGCCCAACGACTTCGCCCGCAAGGCGACCACCGCACTTTCTCCGGCAACGGTCGCGCGTGCTGTCCTTGGTAAGCCGAGTGCTTGGGCGGCAGCGGCATAACCGGCGCTCCAACAGTATCGCTTCAAAGATCGCGTCTGCAGCGCAATACTGGATGAGTGGTTGATCGCAACGTGCTGGGTGGCCCGCTGGAACCTTGCGGTACCGACCCGCTCACCGGCTTTTACCGCGATGGCTGCTGCTCGAGCGGACCCGAGGATATCGGTAGGCACACGATCTGCGTGGTGGTAACGGCCGAGTTCCTGGAGCATCAGCGTTCCATCGGCAACGACCTGCTGACCCCGGTGCCCGAGTACCGCTTTCCCGGACTGCTGCCGGGCGACCGTTGGTGCGTCACCGCCTTGAACTGGCTGCGGGCCCATAACGACGGCTGCGCCGCGCCAGTGGTATTGGCGTCCACCAACCAACGCACCCTCGAGGTGGTGCCCCTCGAGGCGCTGCTGGAGCACAAGGTCGACGTCCCCGACGATCTCGCTAATCTGTAGGCACTTCGGTCGAGTACAGCCAGGCATCCCACAACGTCCGCAGCGATTCGGCGGCGTAATTGGCGGCCAGGCCGGTGAAGTCGTCGGTGACGACGGTGGAATGACGATACCGCGTGGTCCAATCCTTCAGCAGGGCAAAGAATTTCTCGTCGCCCAGCCGTCCGCGCAGCGCGTGCAGTGCCAAGGCGCCGCGCTTGTACACGCGGTCGTCGAACATCCGACGCGGCCCGGGGTCGGTCAGCAGCAAGTCCTGGGTCTTCTCCGCCAACTGTTCGTGGTAGCGCCGCGCCAGCGTGTCAGTGCTTGGGCCGCCGCTGTTTTCGGACCACAGCCATTCGGCATAGCACGCGAATCCCTCATGCAGCCAGATGTCGCGCCAGCGCCGCGCGGTCACCGAGTTGCCGAACCACTGGTGGGCCAGCTCATGCGCGATCAGTCGCTCGCTGTCGCCGGTGCCGTCGCAATGGTTGGCGCCGAATATCGAAATACCTTGCGCTTCAAGGGGTATCTCCAAGGGATCGTCGGTGACGACCACGGTGTAACCGTTCGCCAGCGGATACGGCCCGAACAACTCGATGAACAGCTCGGCCATCTGCGCCTGGCGGGCGAAGTCATGCTCGAAGTCGCGACGAAGTCGCTCGGGCAACACCGCCTTGATCGGCACCGGCGCAGAGGCCAGCCGCGCCGTGGCGTAGACGCCGATCTGCAGGGTGGCCAGGTAAGTCGAGGTCGGCTCCGGTTGTTCGTAAACCCACACCGTCTGCGAGGCGCGGACCCGCCGCGACACCAACTTGCCGTTGGCCACCACCCGATACCGGCTCTCGGCGCTGACCTGAATGCGGTAGGCGGCCTTGGCCCCCGGATGGTCGTTGCACGGGAACCAGGTCGGCGCGCCGTTGGGCTGCCCGGCCACCAACACGCCATCGGTCAGCTCCTCGAAACCGACGTCACCCCAAAGCGACCGGGTCGGCCGGGGAGAGCCGTGGTAGTGCACGACGAGTGAGAGGGCCGTTCCGGTCGACACCTTCGCGGCCAGCCGGATGCGCAATTTGCCGTCGCGACAAGAGAAGTGCTCGGCCCGGCTGCCGTTGACCCACACCTTCGACACCGACAAGGCATCGGCCAGGTCGAGGCTCAGCTGTTGCAGCTCGATCAGCGTCACCGCGGTGATCGTCGCCGATCCTTTGAGCCGGTTGATGCCGACCTTGTATTCCAAGTCCAATTCGTAGCGCGACACCTGGTAGCCGGGATCGCCGTTGTTCGGCAGGTACTCGTCGATCACCGGCCGGGGCGGCTTACCGTTGGCCTTCACGCCGCGGTATCCCGCACGCCTTCGCGCGGCGGCCTGCGGGCCCCCTTCTTGCGCGGCGGGTTCCACGGCCTGATCGGGTTGCCCTGCCAGCGGGTCGACGGAGGGACCTCGTCGCCGCGCACCACCAGTGACGCCGGACCCACGGTCGCGCCGGAGCCCACCCGGGCCGCGGGCAGCGCGACGCAATGCGGGCCCAGGGTCGCGCCGGGTTCCAGCACGACCGTGTCCATGCGCATGATCCGGTCGTGGAACAAGTGGGTCTGGACCACGCAGCCGCGGTTGACGGTGCAGCCGTCGCCCAGCGTGACGAGGTCGGCCTCAGGCAGCCAATAGCTTTCGCACCACGTACCGCGTCCGACGCGAGCACCGAGCGCGCGCAGCCACAGGTTCAGCACCGGCGTCCCGCTGGCCGCCCGGGCAAACCATGGCGCGGCGACGGTCTCGACGAACGTATCGGCGACCTCGTTGCGCCAGACGAACGATGACCATAGCGGAAATTCCCCAGCCCGAATATGGCCCACCACAAGCCATTTCGCCGCCACCGTGATGACGCCCGCGGTCGCGCCCGCCGCCAGCAGCACCACACCGCCACATCCAGCAGCCCACCACATGCCGAAAAGCCTTGCTATTGCTTGTAATACACCAAGCACTGCCAAGCCGATCGTAACCGTCGCGAAGACCGCCAGCACCCGGCAGACCTCTACCCCGGCGCGCATCACCTTCAACCGCGTCGGCGGGTCGTACGTCGTTTGCTCGTCCGCCTCGGCCGGTCGCCGGCGTAACCGCATCGGCGGGCTGCCCAGCCAGGACGACCCGCGCTTGGCCTTGGGCGGCGTCGCCGAGAGCACCGCGACCAGCCCCTCGTCGGGAACGCGTCGGCCCGGCTGGGTGATGCCTGAGTTGCCCAGGAATGCGCGCCTGCCCACGGTCGTCTTGGCGGCGTAGATCCACCCCCCGCCAAGCTCATAGGACGCGACCATGGTGTCGTCGGCCAGGAAAGCGCCGTCCTCGATCACGGTGAACTTGGGAATCAGCAACACCGTGGAGATCTCGGTGCCGCGGCCCACTTTCGCGCCGAGCAGCCGCAGCCAGCTTGGCGTCAGCATGCTCGCGTACAGCGGAAACAGGTAGTTGCGCGCGCCGTCCATCAGTCGCTCGGTGGCCCACAGCTGCCAGCCGGCTCGGCTGCGCACCGGGTGGTAGCCCTCGCGCAACCCGATCGACAACAGCCGCACCCCGACGACCGTCAGAACCGCATATGTCGCCAGTGCGGCACCTGCTGCGACGGGTGTCCACAGCAACGCCGGCCAAATCGCCTCCGACAGGCGGCGGGTGTGCTGGACAGCCGCCGCGATCACCGCCAAGCCGCTCACCACCGCCACCAGCGGCAGCGCAGCGAGCAGCGGCGACGTCACCCCGTACACGGCGACCCAGCGGCTTCTGCGGGCCGGACGTTCGTCCGGCCAGGGGTGGTGGGCCTTGCCCGATTTGACCGCCGGCGAACCCTTCCAGTACTGGCCGTTCTTGATCTTGTCGACCACGCCCGAACCCGGTGCCACGTCGGCGTTCTTGCCGACCACCGCGCCGGGCAGCAGCGTGGTCCGCGCGGCGATCGTCGCGTCGTCGCCGATCGTGATTCTGCCGATGTGGAACACGTCGCCGTCGATCCAATGCCCGCTCAGATCCACCTCGGGCTCGACGGCGCTGCGGTGGCCCAGCGTCAGCAAACCCGTGACGGGCGGCATCGAATGCAGATCGACGCCCTTGCCGATATTGGCGCCCAACGCACGGGCGTAGTACACCAGCCACGGGGCGCCGGCCAGATTCTCGGCGCCGCTGGCCTCGGCTAGCCGCTCGGCGAACCACACCCGCAGATGCACCCAGCCGCCGCGGGGATAGCTGCCCGGCTGGACATTCCACAGCAGCATGCGGGCGAACAGCACGGCGATACCCATCCGGCCCATCGGCGTCACGAACACCAACAGCCCGGCCGCGACCACGCCCCAGTTCACCGGCACGGTCCACGGCACCAGATGCAAAGCGCGCGCGACGTCGTTGCCCAGCGCCAACCACGTCACCCACTGCAGCGCCGCCAGCGAAGCCAGCGGAACCCCGGCCACGCACTGGATCAGCTGGGTCAGTCGGGGTGTCGGTCGCACCACCCGTTCGGCGGTGCGCGGCGGCGGTTCCAGCTCGTCGAGGAATGCGGCGAGGGAGCCGAGCCGCGGATGGTCGTACAGGTCGGCGACGGTGATCTGCGGATATTCGTGGCGCAGCGTGGCGACCAGCTGGGCGGCGGCCAGCGATCCGCCGCCGAGCGCGAAGAAATCGGCCTCCGCACCAGGAACTGGGGTGCCCAGCAGGTCCTGCCACAGCCTGGCCAGCCGGCCCGCCGAGCCGCTCAAACCATGGTCTTCCGCGTCGCTGCCGCCCGGTGGTGGCCAGGGCAGCGCATCCCGGTCCACCTTGCCCGACGTGCGAGTCGGCAGCTCCTCGATTCGGACCAAGCGGGGCACCAACGCGGCGGGCAGGTGCTCGGCGAGCTGCTTGCGGGCCCGGTCAAGATCGAACGACGGATCCGCGCTGACCAGATACCCGACCAGCATGGGCGTCCCGGCATTTTGGCGCACCGCGGCTGCGGCGCCGCTCACCCCGGGCAGGTTGACCAGTGCGGAGTCGACTTCACCGAGCTCGATGCGACGGCCACCCACCTTGACCTGGTCGTCGCTGCGGCCGCAGAAATACAGCCCGTCGCGTTCCAGTCGCACCAGATCACCGCTGCGGTAGGCGCGCGGCCAGTCCAGCGTCGGCATCGGCGCGTACTTCTCGGCGTCCTTGTCCTTGTCCAGGTAGCGGGCCAGCCCGACGCCGCCGATGACCAGCTCGCCGACCTCGCCATAGTCGACCGGCCATCCGTCCGGGTCGACGACGGCGAGGTTCCAGCCCGGCAATGGCAACCCGATGCTGATCGGCCCGCGACCGTCGAGCCTGGCCGCGCACGCCACCACAGTCGCCTCGGTGGGGCCGTAGGTGTTCCACACCTCGCGCCCCTCGACCGCGAGCCGCTCGGCAAGTTCCGGCGGGCATGCCTCGCCGCCAAAGATCAACAGCCGCACCGCTTCCAGCGCCTCGGCCGGCCACAGCGATGCCAATGCCGGCACCGTCGACACCACGGTCACGTCACGGGTGACCAGCCACGGTCCCAGGTCCACGCCGCTGCGCACCAGCGATCGAGGCGCGGGCACCAGGCATGCGCCGTGCCGCCAGGCCAGCCACATCTCCTCGCAGGACGCGTCGAAAGCCACTGACAATCCGGCCAGTACCCGATCGCCGGGCCCAATCGGGTTGTGCTGCAGAAACATTCGCGCTTCGGCGTCGACGAACGCGGCGGCGCTGCGGTGCGTGACGGCCACGCCCTTCGGCGTGCCGGTGGACCCGGACGTGAAGATGATCCAGGCGTCGTCTCGGGCCAGTGGCGCTACCGCGCGCCAGCCCCGCGACGAGCCCGGGCCCCTCATCAGCCCGCCCTCGGTGATGACCGCGACGACGTTGGCCTCAGCGAACACCAATTCCGCGCGTTCGTCGGGGTCGTCGGCGTCGACCGGCACGTAGGCCGCCCCGGTGGCCAGCGTCGCCAGGATCGCGACGTACAGCGCATAGGTTCCCGACGGCATCCGGATGCCGATCCGATCGCCGCGACCGATACCCCGCGCGGCCAACCAGACCACGCTGTCCTCGATATCGCTGATCAGCTCGCTGTAGGTGAGTTGCACGATGCCGTCGTCGATGGCCGCGGCGTCGGGGTAGCGTGCGGCGGTTTCGTGGAGGATGTCGATGAGTGTGCGTGGACTCGGCGCGTCGGGCGCCAAGAGGTATTGCGCTGGTATCTGCGCCACCAGACGAAAATACTCAAGTCGCGGCGTTTCGACCGTCAGGCACGGCTGACTCTGCATCCTGGGCGCAAAACTTCGAGTAGCCCGCGCCCTCAGCGCAAAGCCAACGCCAGGCTAGGACGCCAATGCGGTCAGGTCCGGTCGTCCGCCCAGGCGCTGCACCGTGGAACTGGCGGCCGCGGCGGCCCGCTTACCCGCTTGCTGAGGGCCCGCGCCGTCACGCAGGGCCGCGATAAGGCCGGCCACGAACGCATCACCGGCACCGGTTGGATCTACCACCTCCACGTCCGAGAATTCGAACAGCTCACTGCCCCCATTCCAGACGAGTAGGTCGCCTTCATCGGGAACGGCGAGCGCGACCAGCTTCGGCCCGCACTTCAACAAGTGGTTTGCCAGCTTGGTCGCCTGCTCCAGCGTGGTGACCTCTTTGCCGGCGAGAAGCGCGGCCTCGGTGGCGTCGGCCCGGATCGCGTCCACCGCAGCAAGCAGCTCGTCTTGGATACCGGGCGGCGGCGCACCGTCGGCGACCACGCGCAGGCCGCGCCGCTGTGCCCGCTGCGCTGCGGCCAGCGCTGTCGCCCCGGGCTGCTGCAACTGAATCGACACCGTATCCGCGGTGTCCAGCAACGACGACGCCTGATCGAGGTCGGCCACCTGCACCAACGAGGCTTCCGGCACGTGCTCCAACAGCAGCCGCTTGGGTGGCTCGCCGACGATGTCGATCAGCAGGGCCGTCGTGCCCCGGCGCACGACGCCGCCGATGTCGATGCCGTCGTCCTCCGCTTGTTGCAGCACCATGTTTCCGGCGAAGTCGTCGCCGACCACGCCGATCAGCGCGACCGGTACCCCGAGCTGGGCAAGACCCACCGCTTGATTGGCGCCCTTGCCGCCGAGCAGCTCTTTGCGCTGCAGCACCGTGGTGGACTCACTTGCCGCGGGTGGCCCGTCGGTGCGCAAGACCAAGTCGCGCCCGATCTGGCCGATCACCACAACACTCATGGGGCTACTGTTGCCCGTTTTGACCGGGTGTATTCCCATGTGGGCTACCGTGGCCGCATCCAGTGGGCGGCCGAGACGGGAGTCCGATGCCATACGTCGAATCCGCTCGTCGAACAAGATTGGGCGGCAGAGGAATTCACCCGAGGCTGCTACGGCGGCCGACTCGGAGCCGGTGCGTTGACGCAATACGGCAAGGCGCTGGCCGCTCCGGTCGGCCGCATTCACTGGGCCGGAGCGGAGACGGCTCAGGTGTGGAGCGGCTACATGGACGGCGCGATCACGTCTGGGCGTCGTGCCGCCGACGAAATCCTTGCGGCTGTGTGACGATGCGGGCTTGCCCCCCGAGGCATCTAGCTGGTGACCGACATCGTCATACTGCAGGCGCGCTACCCCTATTGACGGCGGGAGTGTTTATCTCCGTCGACAACGGGCAGGCGACAGACATGTCAGTGACAGCATTCAAGGATCTGCCGTTGGCCGACCGCCGCCGCAAGTGGGACGGCGCCGCAGCGGAAAAACGCGTGCGCAAGTGGGCCGGCGCCCAGGAAGCGCCGAATCAGAAATATCGGGGCGCCCACGTGTGGTACGACTCCGCCAACAAGTCCAACTTCACCGCACACAAGCTGCTCATCGCCGACGTGATCGGCGGCGAGCTGAAAGTGGTACCGCGCGGGGTGATGATCGCCGGCGCGATTATGAACGGCGCTCGTGGCGGCATCGACTTGCCCAAGGCCGACATCCCCCGGGTCAAGAGCCACCTTGCCAAGTACTACAAAAAGATGGATGAAGCCCCGCCGTGGGAGCGCGACTGACTTGCCATCCCGCGCCGAGTCTGCGCTGACGCCTTCGAGTCTGCCTCCATGGCGTCATTTCACACAAAAACCACGCCATAGGCGCAGGATCGACGGTCTCAGCTCCAATGCGAGCTTTTGACGGCGTCGAGCGCGTCGGTGACGTAGCGGTGCAGCGGCCGCGGATGAGCGGTGGATTGGCGCACCCACCGCTGGAACGCGAAATCTGCTGCAGCGAAGGTAAGTTGGACCAGCAGCCCAGGACGCAGGTCGACGTCGGCGTCGACGCCCATGCGTTCGGCGACCAGCTTGGTCGCCCGCTCCTTGTCGGCGACGGTGTGCATGGACAGTTTGTCGAGCAGGCCGGGTGCCACCAGCAGCGCTGCCCGCCACTCCTCGGTGTCGGATTCGTCGAAGGACCGGGTCCGGGTAGTCATGGCGTTGATCAATGCGACATCGGGGGATTCACCGGCCGGTCGCCGCTCGAGCAGTGCCACGACTTCCGCGCCGCCGTGGCGCACCGGTGCGAGTAGCAATTCCTCCTTCGACGGCACATGCCGGAATAGGGTGCGCGGCGAAACCCCTGCGGCAGCGGCAATTTCGTCCGTCGTCACCCCGTCGTAGCCGCGCTCGGCGAACAGTCGGTAGGCCGCGCGCCGGATGTCGGCGCGGATCTGTGCGCGCTGGCGGTCTCGCAGGGACTCTCCGGTCACGGCGTTGCTGCTAGGTGGGAAGCCGGGCGTCCCGCGAACAACGGCAGGTCGAGATAGGTCTTGATACCGGGCTCGGCGGCGCACACGTAGGGGATGGCGTTGACGCAGTGGTTGGCGGTCGCGACGACTCCCGGATTGCGTTGCAGCCCTTCGGCAATCGTCGGCGGTTGCAGGCCCTTGAAGGTGAGGCTCACATCCGGGTCGCCGGTGATCTCGATTTCGAAGCGCTCGCCTTGCCCGCCGAAGTTCCAGCCGGGGTCCAGGTTCTCTTCACCCGTCAGCCAGTTGACCGCCGCCGTGATGACCGGCTTCTCGTCGACCAGGGCCTGCCAACGGAACCGGCGGGCGGCCACGGTGCCGGCGGTGATCGGGAACGGGTCGTAGTCGATGTCGGCGGTCGCCACTGCGATCTCCTGAGTCGTCCGGATATTCGGGTCGACACGAAAACCCATGCGGTCGGCGATCATTCGGACCGACATCTTGAATCCTGCTTCGAGCAGGCCGGCCATCGGCCCTTGCACGGCGGCCTCGGGGGTACCGCCGAAGCCCATGATGTGGCGCACGACGTCCGGAGCGTTGTAGGTGCGGATGTCGGAGAACTCCTCGGCACGCACGTGGGTGACCGCCGACGACAGCGAGGACACCATCAGCGGGAATCGCTCCGTGATGCCGCCGGGGTGGATGCCCGACCCGTGCAGCGTAACCCCGCCTTCGAGTGCGGCCTCGGCGAGCGCTTTGACCGCGGGGTTGCTCAGGTCGGGGTATACCCAGCCGACTGGGGTCACCACGTTCTTGCCGGACCGCAAAATCGCAATGACCTCTTGGTCTTTCGGGATCAACGGGCTGTACATGACGCAGTCCGCGTCGAGCGCCAGCACGTCGTCGATGCTCGAGGTTGCGGTGACGCCCAGTTCGGCGGTGCCGAGAATTTCGCCGACGTCGCGACCGTTCTTGTCCGCGCTGTGCACCCAGCAGCCGGCCAGTTCGAGCAGCGGGTGGTTCTGTACGCACTCGATGGCGGCCTTCCCGACGCCACCGGTCGCCCATTGGATGACGCGAAGCTTGGACGGGTTACTCATCGATGACCTCCTAGGTGGGCGCGATGCGGGCGCACGGTGGGCGCGAGGTGGGCGCGAGGTGGGCGCGAGCAGACGCAAAATCCCCCATTTCGGGGCCGAAATAGGCGATTTTGCGTCTGCTCGGCGGCACTGGCACGCTATGACCTAATGACAGTCACTGTCAATAACGCCAAGAGAGGCCGATGCATGAGCGTGCTCGACGGCAAGGTTGCCATCGTCACCGGAACCAGCCGGGGCGTCGGCGTCGGCATCGCCCATGAGCTGCTGCGCGCCGGCGCGACGGTGATTGGCTGCTCGCGCTCACCCCTGGACTCGATCCCGGGTATCGACGCCGAGTGGGCGGCGCGTGCTTCGCAAAGAGTATGCGACCAAGGCGATTACCGCTCGATCGACTCGTTCATCGGCGATGTCGTGGCCACCCACGGCCGCATCGACATCCTGGTGAACAATGCCGGCGGAACCGTGCCGGCGCCGCACGCAGAGAGCATCCCCGAACTCGTCCAGCGCATCCAGGGCGCGCCCGGCAGCGACGACGACTACGAGCGCACGGCACTTTTTCACGCCTACGCCGTACAGATGAACCTGATCAGCCCGCTGTGGTTCGCCATTCGTGCATACCGGCAGATGCGCACCCAGGACGGCACCGGCTGCATCATCAATATCTCCAGCGGCGCTGGACATCCTGCCGGATCGCCGACCCTGGTCTCTTACGGCGCCGCGAAAAGCGGGCTCAACCATCTCACCCGGTCGCTGGCCCAGGAGTGGGGACCGAAGGTGCGGGTCAACTGTATCGCCCTGGGCCCGACGATGACCGAGAACTTCCGCGCATTCGTGTTGCCGAAGGACGACCCGACCGGCGAAAAGTACTTCGCCGCTGTGCCTTTACGCCGCGCGGGCGAGCCGGCGGAGGTGGGCCGCGTCTGCGTCTTTCTGGCAAGCGGAGAGGCCGACTTCGTCAACGGAACCACCATCGAGCACGACGGCGGGATGCTACCCGGAGTGCTCTACGACGCGGGGCTGAAGACCATCACCGAATTACTCGGATAGCCGGGGGGCTAACGTCACCGCGCCGAGCGTGCAACCACTGCGAAAAAATCGCCAGATTTTCGCCGTCACAACACGTTCGGCGGTACATTCCTCTAATGCGGGGAGGCGTTATGCATCGAATACTCATCGCGGTGGTAGGGCTCGCCTGTTTGGTGGTGATTCCTCAGGTACCGCGGGCCGCCGCAGACAATCCGATCTGCAGCACGACCTGGTGCGCGTTCCTGACGCCGTCGCACAACATCAGCTGCGAGATCGACTATCAGCGAGGCAGTGGCATACCCGATGGGACGTATTGCCAGACCAACTCGCCGCCGCAATCCGTGCACATGTCCTCCGCGGGCGCAATCAAGCCATGTACGGGAGACAACTGCCTGGGCAATCCCGGCCAGGGCACGGCAACTTTGCCCTACGGCCAAACTGCCGGGCTCGGCCCCTTCAACTGTCGGTCCGAACCTAGCGGGGTTACCTGCACTGTCACCGGGGGCCGCGGCTTCACCATTTCCAACGCCGGAATCACACCGGTCGGGTGACGGCTCGACGTTCTATTCGGCTGTGCCAGCGAGGTTTTCAGTCTGCGCTGAGGGTTGACCCCACTCGCATTTTGCCGCCCTGAGCGCAGAATCAACGCTGTTGAGTGCACACTGGCGGGCATTACCGAATCGCGGTCTAATAGGCGGATGGAATTGATGATGCCCACTGACTCGGTATTTCTGCTGGCGGAATCACGTGAGCATCCCATGCATGTGGGCGGCTTGTCGTTGTTCGAGCCGCCGGAAGGCGCCGGCCCGGAATTCGTCCGGGAGTTCACCGATGCGATGGTGGCCCACGACGATTTCCAGCCCACGTTCCGCAAGCATCCCGCCACGATCATGGGCGGAATCGCACCGTTGGCGTGGGCCTACGACGACGAGGTCGACGTCGACTACCACATCCGACGCTCGGCGCTGGCGTCGCCCGGCCGCGTCCGCGAACTGCTCGAGTTGACCTCCCGACTGCATACCAGCCTGCTCGACCGGCATCGCCCGCTGTGGGAGCTCTACGTGGTGGAGGGGCTGACCGACGGCCGGTTCGCCATGTACAGCAAGATGCACCACGCGCTGATCGACGGCATTTCGGCGATGAAGCTGATGCAGCGCACGCTGTCGGTCGACCCGGACGACACCGAGGTGCGGGCGATGTGGACGCTGCCCCGGCGACCGCGTCCGAAGTCGGGCCGTTCGTCCACGCTGGGCACACTGGCCAACACGGCGGGATCGGTTGTGGGACTTGCCCCTTCGACGGTAAAACTGGCCCGCGCGGCGCTCTTCGAGCAGCAGCTGACGCTGCCGATGACGGCGCCGCACACGATGTTCAACGTCAAGATCGGCGGCGCGCGCCGCTGCGCCGCGCAGTCCTGGTCGGCAGATCGTGTGTTGGGTGTCAAGCGGGCGGCCGGGGTGAGCTTCAACGACGCGGTGCTGGCCATGTGCGCCGGTGCTTTGCGCTACTACCTGATCGAGCAGAATGCGCTGCCGGACGCGCCGCTGATCGCCATGGTTCCGGTGAGCCTGCGCTCCAAGGAAGAGGCCGATGCCGGCGGCAACATGGTCGGCAGCATCCTGTGCAACCTCGCGACCGACCTCGACGACCCGGCGGACCGGATCGCGGCGATAAGCGCCTCGATGCGCGGCAACAAGAAGGTCTTCTCCGAACTCCCGCGGCTGCAGGTGCTGGCGTTGTCGGCGCTGAGCATGGCGCCGCTGGCGCTCACCGGTGTCCCGGGCTTCGTCGCGTCGACGCCGCCGCCGTTCAATCTGGTCATCTCCAATGTGCCGGGACTGGCGGAGCAGATGTACTACGGCGGCGCCAGGCTGGATGGCAGCTACCCACTGTCGGCGATCCCGGACGGACAAGCCTTGAACATCACCCTGGTCAACAACGCGGGCAACCTCGATTTCGGCCTGGTCGGATGTCGCCGCAGCGTGCCGCATCTGCAACGGCTGCTGGTGCACCTGGAAACGTCGCTGAAAGACCTGGAGCGCGCCGTCGGGGTCTGAAGCCCATGCCGAAGCTCAGCGCGGGGCTGCTGTTGTACCGCGTGCGTGAGAGTGTCGTCGAAGTCCTGATCGCACATCCGGGTGGCCCGTTCTGGGCCCGTAAGGACGACGGGGCGTGGTCCATCCCGAAAGGGGAGTACGACGACGGCGACGATCCCTGGGGCGCAGCGCAGCGCGAATTTTCCGAAGAACTGGGGCTGCCGGTCCCGCCCGGGCCGCGCATCGATTTCGATCCGCTGAAACAACCCAGCGGCAAGGTGGTCACCGCGTTCGCCGTCGGGGCGGACCTCGACATCACCGAAGCCCGCAGCAACACCTTCGAACTGGAGTGGCCCAAGGGCTCGGGACGGATACGGGAGTTCCCCGAGGTGGACCGGGTCGGCTGGTTTCCGGTGGCGCAAGCACGCGCCAAGTTGCTCAAGGGCCAGCGGGCGTTGCTGGATCGATTGATGGCGCTTCCGGATGTGACGGGCTTAAGTGAGGGTGCCTGACGGGGTATCTTCGCAGGCATGCAGACGCTGCGCACACCCGACGAACGCTTCGTCGACCTGCCCGACTTTCCTTATGCGCCAAGGTATTGCGATGTCTCCGACGACGACGGCGGAACACTGCGGATGGCCTGGGTCGAGGACGGCACGGACACCGCAGATCCCATCTTGATGCTGCACGGCGAGCCGTCCTGGTCCTACCTGTATCGCAAGATGATCCCTGTTTTGGCCGCGGCCGGACACCGGGTCATCTGTCCGGATCTGGTTGGCTTCGGCCGTTCCGACAAGCCGACCCGGCTCGAGGACCACACCTACGCGCGGCACGTCGAGTGGATGCGGGCGCTGGCCTTCGACGTTCTCGACCTGAAGAACGTCACCCTGGTCGGTCAGGACTGGGGCGGGCTGATCGGGCTGCGGCTGGCCGCCGAGCACCCCGAGCGGTTCAGCCGGATCGTCGTGGCCAACACCGGGCTGCCCACCGGCGAGCAGCCAATGCCGAAGATCTGGTGGCGGTTTCGCGAGGTCATCCAGACGCAGCCGGAGTTGAACATCGGCTGGTTCATTCAGGGCGCGTGTCGCACGCAGATGAACGACGACGTGCGAGCAGGTTACGACGCGCCATTTCCCGATGACACGTATTGCATTGGGCCGCGGGCGATGCCGGGGCTGGTGCCGACCTCGCCGGACGATCCAGCCGCGGCGGCCAACAAATCGGCGTGGGCGAAGTTGTCCGTGAGCCCGACACCCATGCTGGTCGCCTTCAGCGACAGCGACCCGTTCACCGGCGCGATGGGCCCGATCTTTCAGCGTGAGATGCGCGGCGCACAAGGCATCAACCATCCGCTGCTGCGCGGCGCCGGCCACTTCCTGCAAGAGGATGCCGGTGCGGAGCTGGCCAACCACATCGCGGAGTTCTTGCGGCGCTGATCAGCGTGAACCGACCATCCGCCGCCGAAGGACAACCACCACCACCACGGCCGCGGCGCCAAACAGCAGCACTACCAACACGATTGGCTCGATCGGGATGCCGACGTCGCGCTCGACGAAGATGACCTGACGGTAGGCGTCGTCGTTGGGCGCGTTGCCGAACTCGAAGTCAGACGTGATCTGCGCCGGTTTTGGGATATCGATCTGAATCTTGGTCAGATAGCTGCCGTGATTTCCGGTCAACTCGCGCAGCAGCGGGTCGTGAACGGTGCTCGACACGTTGCCCGCGAACTGGACCTGGCTGGTCTGGCCGGCGGTGTCGGCATCGGTGCGCTGCTGTCGATGTTCGGTGAGCGTGAAGACGGTGACTCTCTGCGGGTCCGACGCCGCGACCGACAAACGCATGGGATAGACCAGCCGCGGCGACTGAAAGGTCATCCGCACCGGCTTGAGCCCACCCACTATCGGGGCCGTGCTGGTCAGCCGCATTGCCACGAACGACCATCCGTCGCGCACGTACGGATCCAATGCGGCCGAGACCGCCGGCCGAATGGCATAACCGTTGTCCGCCAGCCACTTCCGCAATCCGGCCGAGTCGCCGCCGGCCAACGTGGTGGCCTCCAGCGGTCCCAGCTGCACCTGGTTGACCACATTCGGGGCGGCGGTGGGCGCTGCGGCGCGGGAGCCGGACGCCGCCAAGACCGATCCCAGCTTGAAGTGCCGTCGGTTCTTGATCTCCGGCGCGGTGAGGGACTCCAATTCCACGAAGGTGGCCTTTTCGGCGGCCACGACGGTGGCCGGGGTGGGGGTCGGCACCACGAGAGCGACGTTGTCGCTGCTGGCATTCAACCCGAGCTGCATCACGATGTTCTCGATCGAACCGTCCCAATGGACAAGCGCGACTTCATGATTCATCAACGCCCGGCCGTCGGGTGGGGAGACCAGCGCACCGCACGCGCACGCGTGTCCTGGTGCGGCCAGCGCCACGGCGGCCCAACCGAGCATCAGCACGGGGGCCAACCGACACGCGCGCAGCACGGTCATGGCGCACATGCTACGTGGCGACACTGCCACGCGCAGGCACAATGTCACCATGACGACGCGGCCACTCGAACCCGCTGACCTAGCCGAATCCCGGGCATTGCTGCGGCAGCTGCTGGACTCGGCCAACCGGGCTGACCCCTATCCGATCTACGCGCGGTTTCGTGACGGCGGTCCGCTGCACCTGCCCCAGTCGCATTTCGCCGTGTTCTCGGCTTATCGGGACTGCGACGAGGTGTTGCGGCATCCGTCGTCAAGCAGCGACCGGATGAAATCAACGATCACCCGACAACAGATTGAAAGCGGTCGCTTTGCACCCCCGCAGTTCCCGCCCGGATTTCTGTTCCTCGACCCGCCCGATCACACCCGGCTACGCAAGCTGGTCAGCAAGGCGTTCGCCCCGAAAGTGGTCAGCGCCTTGCAACCCGACATCACGGCGTTGGTGGACGAACTGCTCGATCGGAACAGCGAGCGTGGCCGGTTCGATGCCGTCGCAGACTTTGCCTATCCGCTTCCGGTGGCGGTCATCTGTCGGCTGCTGGGCGTGCCACTGGAGGACGAGCCGCAGTTCAGTCACGCGTCGGCGCTGCTGGCGCAGGCTCTGGACCCGTTCGTCACGTTCACCGGCGCGCCGTCGGAGGGCATGAACGAGCGGATTCAGGCCGGTATGTGGCTGCGCGATTATCTGCATGCGCTGATCGAGCGGCGACGCTCGCGGCCCGGCGAGGACTTGATGTCGGGGCTTATCGCGGTGGAGGAGTCTGGCGACCAGCTGACCGAGGAGGAAATCATCTCCACCTGCGTCCTGCTGCTGGTTGCCGGACACGAAACCACCGTCAACCTGATCGCCAACGCCGTCCTGGCTTTGCTGCGTCAGCCCGTGCAGTGGTCGCTGCTGGGCGGCGACGGTAGCCGTGCCGCGGCCGTCATCGAGGAAACCCTGCGCTACGACCCGCCGGTACAGATGGTCGGCCGAATTGCCACGCAGGACATGACGATTGCGGGTATCGACGTGCCCGCCGGCGACGTGATGATGCTGCTATTGGCCGCGGCCCAACGCGATCCCGCCGAGTTCGAGCGGCCCGATGAATTCGATCCCGACCGCGGGACGTTGCGGCACTTGGGTTTTGGCCACGGCGCGCATTACTGCCTGGGGGCGCCGCTGGCGCGGCTGGAAGCCGGCGTCGCGCTGTCGGCCCTGGCGGCGCGTTTCCCCGACGCGCGGCTGGACGGCGAGCCACGCTATAAGGCGAACGTCACGCTGCGCGGGCTGTCCACCCTGCCCGTGGCTGTCTGAGCCCCGCCGCCCATCCGCGAGGGTACGCAAATGTACGGTCAAACACCGGTTTTCGCGTACATTTGCGCACCCTCACGGCCCGGGGACGAGCCCGGGGACGATGTCGGTCAGGCTGAAAGTCACTGGCTGTTCGAGTTGTTCATAGTTACATGAACGCGGGTCACGGTCGGGGCGCCACCGGCTGAACTGGGCGGTGTGGCGGAACCGTTGACCTTCCATGTGGTCGTAGCGGACCTCGACGACGCGTTCGGGACGCAGCGGGACGAACGAGAGGTCCTTGCCGGCGTTCCAGCGTGAGAATTCGTTCTTGCGTGGGGTGCGCTCGCCGGCTTCATGGGCCGCCCAGTTCCACGGGTGGTCGTCGAAACTGGTTACCAGGGGCTGCAATTCGGCGTACAACCGGCGCCGTTCGGCCATCGGGAAGGCGCCGATGACGCCCACCGACGCGAGCTGGCCATCGTCCTGATAAAGCCCGAGCAACAGCGACCCGATCGCCTCACCGCCCGACTTGTGCACCCGATAGCCGGCGACCACGCAGTCGGCGGTCCGCTCATGCTTGATCTTGAACATGACCCGCTTGTCCGGTTGGTAGGTGATGCCAAGTGGCTTGGCGACGACGCCGTCCAGGCCCGCTCCCTCGAACTCGGAAAACCAGCGTTGCGCGGTGGCGAGATCGGTGGTGGCCGGGGTGACGTGGATCGACGGGCCGGAGCCGTCCAGGGCTTCGACGAGGGCAGCGCGCCGCTCGGTGAACGGTTGGCGGGTGTAGTCCTGGTCGCCGAGGGCGAGCAAGTCGAAAGCGATGAACGACGCCGGCGTGTGCTCGGCGAGCATCCGTACCCGCGAATCGGCGGGATGGATGCGTTGTTGCAGGGCCTCGAAATCCAACCCGTGATCGGTGGCGATCACTATCTCGCCGTCGATCACGCAACGCGGCGGCAGTTCGGCCTTGACCGCGGCGACCAACTCGGGGAAGTAGCGGGTCATCGGCCGCTCGTTGCGGCTGCCCAGCTCGACTTCGTCGCCGTCGCGAAAACAGATGGACCTGAAGCCGTCCCATTTGGGCTCATACGACGCATCCGACGGCATCGTCTTGACTGACTTGGCCAGCATCGGCGAAACCGGCGGCATCACAGGTAAGTCCATCCGTTCATTCTGGCGTGCGGCATGCTGGAATCCACATATGGCCGCTGCAGCAGAAGAACTCGAGGTCGACGGCATCGCCGTCCGGGTGACCAACCGGGACAAGGTGTATTTCCCCCAGCTCGGGTCCAACGGCACCAAGGGCCGGCTGGTCGACTACTACCGTGCCGTGGCGGGGGGCCCGATGCTGGCTACGCTGCGCGACCGGCCCACCCACCTGCAGCGCTTCCCGGACGGAATCGACGGGGAGGAGATCTACCAGAAACGGGTGCCGCAGCATCATCCCGACTACCTGCAGACCTGCCGGGTGACGTTCCCGTCCGGACGCACCGCCGACGCGCTGAAGGTCACCCACCCCGCGGCCGTCGTGTGGGCGGCGCAGATGGGCACCATCACGCTGCATCCCTGGCAGGTCCGCTGCCCCGACACCGATCATCCGGACGAATTGCGCATCGACCTGGATCCGCAGCCCGGCACCGGCTTCGAGGAGGCGCGTGGGGTGGCTGTCGACGTGTTGCGGCCGCTGCTCGACGAGCTCGGTCTGGTCGGCTATGCGAAAACGTCGGGCGGCCGTGGGATTCACGTGTTCCTGCGGATCGCCACCGACTGGGATTTCGTCGTGGTACGCCGCGCGGGCATTGCGTTGGCCCGCGAGGTCGAGCGGCGCGCGCCGGACGCGGTCACCACCTCATGGTGGAAGGAAGAACGCGGCGAACGCATATTCATCGACTTCAACCAGAATGCCCGCGACCGGACGATGGCGTCGGCGTATTCGGTGCGGCGCACCCCGATCGCGACGGTGTCGACACCACTGACGTGGGACGAATTGGCCGAGGCCGACCCCGACGACTACACCATGGCCACCGTGCCCGATTTGGTGCGGCGTCGCGACGACCCATGGGCCGGCATGGACGAAGTGGCTCAGTCAATTACCCCGTTGCTGGAAATGGCCGACGCCGACGAAGAGCGTGGACTCGGCGACATGCCGTACCCGCCGAACTATCCGAAGATGCCGGGCGAGCCGAAGCGGGTGCAGCCGTCGCGAAATACCGATCTGACAAGGAAACAAAAGCCGAAGTGACGCCGCTTGGCCGTCAGCCCACTCGCCACGCCACGGCAGGGTCGCCCTTCACCAGCGGTCTGCGGCTTGTCGTCGACATCGCCAGTTCTTCGGCGGCGCGGCGCTCGACCAGCAATGGAATGTAACCGCGCAGTTTGCTCTGGTCGAAACGGGCGTATACCTGCTGGACTACATTGGCAACGTGATCGTGCGGAAGTTCGACGTACTTCTGGGCTAGACGATGCTCAACCGCATCGATCTGTGCCCGCTCTTCTTGAGGCACGCCGTCACCATAAGCAGCGAAGCCGTTTGTGTCCAGTAGTTGGCTTGTTCGCGAGATGTTCACTGGGGCAAAAGATTAAGCGCAGCGCGATCCCAACCCGTCACGGGTTCGGCGCGCCGTCTTTCTTGAGCACCTTGTCGACTTCCTCGACCGCGGTGAAGGCCTGTGAGATGTCCAGGCCGTTCGTTTGCTTGCCCTTGTCGGAGCCGTCCTGCGGCTTGGTCGCGAACATGCTCGTGACCATCTGGTAGATCGGGCCAAGCGCGCCGACGAGCTCGGCCAGTCCCGCGCCGCCGTTGAGGATGTTGAGGTTCGCGTGCTGCAGCCCGAGACCCTGAGCCAACTCGCGGGCGATGGCCGGCATGACCTCGACCCGCTTGGCTTCGATCTGAGCGTTGTTGTTGGCAGCCAGCGCCTCGGCCTTTTTCAGCGCACCCGCAGCCTCGGCGAGTTCGTAGGCCTGCTTTGCGGCGGCTTCGGCTTCACCCTCGGCTCGGCGGGCGGCGGCCCTGGCTTCGCCCTCGGCGCGGGTGGCTTCGGCTTTGAAGGCCGCGGCATCACGCTGGGCCTCGGCTTCGACCTTCACCTTCGCCGCAGCCGCCTGGGCCTGTTTCACCTCACGAGTCGCGGCGGCCTCGGCCTCGAACCCGGCCCGGTTGGCGGCGGCCTCGGCCGCGCTGGTCTGGGCGTCGGCCTCAATGCGCACCCGACGGGCTTGGGCCTCGGCGGGTTTGATCTGCTCGGCGATCAGCTCACGCTCTCGCAGCGCCGCATTCGTGTCGGCCACCGCCTGTCGGCGCTCCAGCACCTGCCGCTCGACGTCGGCTTCGGCCAGCTGGCCGGCCGCGTTGGCCTCCGCGTTGGCCTTGTCCACTTCGGCCTTGATCGCGGCCTGCTTGAGTTGGGTCTCGCGGATCTGGTCGTTCTTCTTGCGCTCGGCTTCTTGACGGGCCTGGGCCGATTCCTGGTCCGCGCGAGCGGCGGCAATGGCAGCTTCTTTGGCCGCTTCGGCGAGGTGGGGCGCCGCGAGGTTGTCCAGGTAGCCGGAGCCGGCGTCGTCGAAATGCTCGATCTGCAGCGAGTCCACCGTAAGGCCGAGCTTGCTCATCTCGAACTGTGACTGCTTGAGGATCTCCTCGGCCAACGCGTCCCGGTTGCGGTGGATGTCGACAACCTTCATGGCGCCGACGATGGAGCGTAGGTGGCCGGCGAAGATGTTGCGGGTCATGTCCTCCATCTCGCCCTTTCGCTGCTCACCGAGAAGGCGTTGAGCGGCGGCGTTGACCGCGGGAATGTCGGATTGAACCTTGAAGGCGACGACGGCCTTGAGGTTGAGCAGGATTCCTTCGGTGCTGCGGCAGGTTTCCTCGATCTCCACCTTGTGTAGGTCGAGACCTAGAAAGCGCACCTTGCGAAAGCCCGGCATCACCCACGCGCCGTGGCCGATCACCACCTTGAACTGCGCGCCCTCGGTCTTCTGCTTGCCGCCGGAGATCAGCATCGCCTGATCCGGGCTCGGCACTCGGTAACCGAACATTTGTCGTTCTCCTTAGGGGTGCATCGCACAGTCGGTCGGGGCGATCGACAACGCTCATTCTGCGCCGAAAACCTTGCGAAATCCTTGCGTTTGATCGGGATCGGCTTTGCGGTCGGCACTGGCCGGGAGGCCTTACGAACGAAATCTCGCCGCGACGCGGTTCCCGACCCGGTTAAGCGGTTACCCCAAGATCTATAGCAATCTCTGCGGCTGCAGAAAGACCAACCAATTAGGGGAAAACAAGTGGGCATCGGCATATCAGTAGCAGGCCTGACCAAGTCATTCGGCCCCACCCGAGTCTGGGAAAACGTCACGATGGAGATCCCTGCGGGTGAGGTCAGCGGACTCATCGGCCCTTCCGGGACCGGCAAGTCCGTGTTTTTGAAGTCGTTGATCGGGCTGTTGCGCCCGGAACGCGGCAGCATCGTCGTCAACGGAGTCGACATCATCGAAGCGTCGGCGAAAGAGCTGTACGACATCCGCAAGCTGTTCGGCGTCATGTTCCAGGACGGCGCGCTGTTCGGCTCTATGACGCTCTACGACAACACCGCGTTCCCGTTGCGCGAGCACACCAAGAAGACGGAAAGCGAAATCCGGGACATTGTCATGGAGAAGCTCGCACTGGTGGGTCTCCAGGGTGACGAGAAGAAGTACCCGGGCGAGATCTCCGGCGGTATGAAGAAGCGCGCCGGCCTGGCCCGCTCGCTGGTGCTCGACCCGCAGATCATCCTGTGCGACGAGCCCGACTCCGGACTGGACCCGGTCCGCACCGCATACCTGTGTCAGCTCCTGATCGACATCAATGCGCAAATCGATTGCACGATTCTGATCGTGACGCACAACATCAACGTCGCTCGCACCGTGCCGGACAACATCGGCATGCTGTTCCGCAAGCACCTGGTCATGTTCGGTCCCCGTGAAGTGCTGCTGACCAGCGATGAGCCGGTTGTCAAACAGTTCCTCAACGGCCGTCGGATCGGCCCGATCGGCATGTCGGAGGAAAAGGACGAGTCGACGATGGCCGAAGAGCAGGCGATGGTGGAAGCCGGTCAGCATGCCGGCGGCGTGGAGGACATCGAGGGGGTGCCGCCGCAGGTCGTCGCGACGCCCGGGATGCCGGAGCGCAAGGCTGTCGAGCGCAGGAGGGCCCGGGTGCGCGAGATTCTGCACTCGCTGCCGCCGAAAGCCCAGGAGGCCATTCGTGCAGACCTCGAGGACTCCGACATGGCTGTCTCCGGGAGACGCTGATTGGCGACGGGAGAGAATGCGCTTATCCGCTGCTGATAACATGCTTCTCATGTCTCAGCGTCGCTACCGCATCATGCCATGACGGACCAGTCACTTCTGCAGCCCGGCAGTGGTCTGCCGAAGCACGTGCAGGGTGCGGCTGACCCCCGGTTCTCGTGTGCCGTCCAAACCTTCGCCAAGTTGTTTTGCGATCCTCGGTTCGGTGGCGGTTCGCTGGCGGTCTATGTCGAGGGCGAACCCGTCGTCGACGTCTGGACCGGCTGGTCGGATCGCCACGGCGAGGTGCCTTGGACGGCAGACACCGGAGCCATGGTCTTCTCAGCGAGCAAGGGCGTGGCCGCGACGGTCCTGCACAGGCTCGTCGACCGCGGGTTGCTGTCCTACGACGAGCCGGTCGCCCGCTACTGGCCGGAATTCGGCGCCAACGGCAAGTCGGACATCACCGTGCGCGACATGCTTCGTCACCGCGCCGGCTTGTCGCACCTGCAGGGTGTGACCAAGGACGAGCTGCTGGATCACCGCTCGATGGAGCAGCGGATCGCTGCGGCGCCGGTGGATCGCTATGCGGGACGCGCCGCTTACCATGCCTTCACCTACGGCTGGCTGGTCTCCGGTCTGGCCCGGGCGATTACGGGCATGGGCATGCGCGAGTTGTTCCGCCGCGAGATCGCGCAGCCACTCGATACCGACGGTCTGCATCTGGGCCGGCCGCCGAAAGACGCGCCGACCCAGGTTGCGCAGATCATGTTCCCGCAGAACACTCGTGCCAACCCGTTGATCGACCACCTCGCGCCGTTGCTCGCCGAGGCTCCGATAGCCGGTGGCCTGGGCGCGATGTATGTCCCGGGCATCACCTCGCTGGTGCAGGGCGACATCCCGTTCCTCGACAGTGAGATCCCGTCGGTCAATGCGGTGGTGACCGCCCGTGCCCTGGCGAAGATGTACGGTGCCCTGGCCAACGGGGGGCGAATCGACGGAATGCAGTTCCTGTCTTCGGAATTGGCGGATGGCCTACTCGGCAAGATCAGTCTGCGACCGGACCTGAACCTGGTGTTCCCCATGTCATTTCATCTCGGCTACCACGGGTCACCGGTGCCCGGGCTGTTGCGGGGCTACGGCCATGCCGGTCTGGGCGGAACCATCGGGTGGGCCGATCCGGCCACCAAGAGCTCTTTCGCGTTCGTGCACAATCGGCTTGTCACACCGATCGTCGTCGACATGGCTCTCTTTGCACTGCTTATTCTGCCGCTACGGCGTGCCATCACCGCGGTCTCGACGCGGGGCTTTCACGCGGTGCCGCAGTTCGGTTCGCCCTATCGCGAAGTGGGAGCGCAAGCGTCGGCAGGGCGCTGAAGTTCTTCGGCGAGCAGACGCAAAATCCCCTGATTTAGGCCCGAGACAGGGGATTTTGCGTCTGCTCGGCGGCCCGAGCCGGGCTTCCTGTGGGACCATGTCGCAAATGAAAGACGACGATCCCGAGAAACGGATCCGCGAGCTGGAAAGCGGATTTGGTGGTCCGGCGCCGGCCAGTGGGCCGTTTTACGACGCTGGCTTCACGTCACCCCCGCGCCGAACTTCATTGCGTTGGCCAGTGCTTGCCGCCTTGGCCGTCGCGATTCTGGTGCCGATCGCGATGGCGGTCCTTTGGGGCATAAATTCGGTGCGCAATACGGCCGCGAACCCCAACCCCGGCGCCACCACGGGCGCCCCGATCACCCTCGAACACGGTGCCAGCTACAGCCTCGGCGGAAACGGAGCCAACGACACGATCGCCTGCAACGACGGGAACCTGACGCTGAACGCCAACAACAGCACGGTCAACATCACCGGCCACTGCGCCAGCCTGCAGGTGAGCGGTTTCGACACTCGCGTGCAGCTCGAAAACGCTGACCGCATCGAGGTTTCCGGCTACGGCAACGCGATCACGGAGAACGCGTGCAATGACGGCAAGCTGAGTTTCACCGGCTACGGCAACACCTTTTCCACTCGCGGCCATTGTGCCGGCATGACGTTGTCCGCCTACGGAAACCGGGTGCAGGCCGACAGCGTCGACGCCGTCGTCATCAACCTTTACGGCAGCCGGGTCACCGTCACCGGCCACTGCGGCACCCTGACGGTTGCGATGTACGACAACCAGGTGCAGTGCGACACCGTCGACGCCGTCGAATTCGCGGCTTACAGCTACAACAACACCGTCACTTATCACACCGGTTCGCCGAAGATCACCAAGTCCGGCCGCAACAACAACGTGAATCAGCGTTGACGTCTTGACCGCGAGCAGACGCAAACTCCCCCAAGTTGCGACGAAAATAGGGGAGTTTGCGTCTGCTCGCCGGAGAAAATCTCCGCCCTCGACCGGCGGGATCTCCGCGTATACGCCGATGTTTTGCCGCCCGCGACGACGCATGCTGGCTACCATGAGCGAAATCGATCGACACGCGGACCTGCCGCCGGTGGACTGGAGCGAAGTTGACGTGAGCGGCCTATTGCCTACGGGCACGGTCACGTTGCTGTTGGCTGATGTCGAGGGCTCGACGCGGCTGTGGGAAACCCAGCCCGACGAAATGACGTCTGCCATCGCCCGGTTGAACGAGACCGTGGCACAGGTGATTGCCAGGCATGACGGGGTGCGGCCCGTCGAGCAGGGCGAGGGTGACAGCTTCGTGGTGGCGTTCGCCCGTGCCTCGGACGCGGTGGCTGCCGCGCTGGAACTGCAGCGTGCTCCCTTGGCGCCCATCCGGCTACGCATCGGCATCCATTCCGGTGAGATCCAGCTACGCGACGAAGGTAATTACGTCGGCCCGACGATCAATCGGACCGCGCGACTGCGCGACCTGGGACACGGTGGCCAGACCTTATTGTCCGGTGCGGCAGAGCAATTGGTGGTTGACCGCCTACCGGAAGGCGTGTGGCTGACCGACCTGGGCACTCATCCGCTGCGTGATCTGCCGCGTGCCGAGCGGGTGCTGCAGCTGTGCCATCCCGATCTGGTCACCGAGTTTCCACCGCTTCGGGTATCCAAATCGGCTGTCTCCCAGCGTCTTCCGGTACAGCTCACCAGCTTCGTGGGACGCTGCGCCGAGCTGACCGAGGTGCGCGAGCTGTTGGCGGGCAATCGGCTGGTCACGCTGACCGGCGCCGGCGGGGTGGGCAAGACCCGGCTGGCGGTGCAGATCGCCGCGCAACTGGCCGGCGAGTTCGCTGACGGCGTCTGGTACGTCGACCTGGCACCGGTTACCGATCCCGACGTTGTGCCGGTAGCGGTTGCGCGTGCTTTCGGCCTGCCTGACCAACCGGGCCGCTCGACGATGGATACGATCCTGCGGTTCGTCGCCGACCGGCAGATGCTGGTGGTTCTGGACAACTGCGAGCATCTGTTGGATGCGAGCGCGGAGCTGATCATGGCTCTGCTTGGCGCTGCTGGCGTGACGCTGTTGGCGACGAGTCGCGAACCTATCGGGGTGGCCGGCGAGGTCGGCTGGCGGGTGCCGTCGTTGTCGCTGGCCGACGAAGCCGTCGAGCTGTTCACCGACCGTGCCCGGCGCGCGCGGCCCGAATTCGCGGTCACCGACGGCAATGCCGCGGCCGTTGCCGAAATCTGCCGGCGCCTGGACGGTTTGCCGCTGGCCATCGAGCTCGCCGCGGCGCGGGTGCGCGCGTTGTCGCTGGCCGAAATCGTTGGCACGTTGCATGACCGCTTCCGGTTGCTGACCGGCGGGGCGCGCACGGCCGTCCGCCGCCAGCAGACGTTGCGGGCCTCGGTGGATTGGTCGCACGCGTTGTTGACCGACTCCGAACGGGTGTTATTCCGCAGGCTCGCAGTGTTTCTCGGCGGGTTCGACCTCGAAGCCGCCCAAGCCGTCGCGGGCTCGAGTGACCTCGAGCGCTACCAGGTGCTCGATCAGCTCAGCCTGCTGGTCGACAAGTCACTGGTGGTCGCCGACGACAGCGGGGACCGAACCCGCTACCGGCTGTTGGAGACCGTGCGTCAGTACGCTCTGGAAAAGCTCGGCGAGTCCGGCGAGGCGGATGCGGTGCGCTCTCGGCATCGCGACTTCTACATTTCGATGGCGGCCGCGGTCGACGCGCCGGCAGGTAGCGACTATGAGCAGCATGTCGAGCGTGCCGAAATGGAATTCGATAATCTGCGGGCAGCGTTTGACTGGTGCCGAGAAAACTCCGACATCGAGCTGGCGTTGACGCTGGCGTCATCGCTTCTGCCGCTGTGGTTCGCGCGGGGTCGCGTCCTGGAAGGGTTCGCTTGGTTCGCCGCGGTCCTCACCGATGATGTCGCACAGGACCCCGATCTACCGGCAGCGGTCCTCGCCCGAGCGTTGGCCGACAAAGCGGTGCTCGACGCCGGGATCGGCGCTCCGAACGTGAATCAGGCGCGACAAGCTCTGGCAATTGCTCGCGACATCGGGGATGCAGCTGTGCTGGTGAGAGCACTGACCGCCTGTGGCCTGGCCGCTGCCCACAACGCGGAGCTGCCAGGGCAGTACTTCGCCGAAGCGATTGAACTCGCGCGCCACTCGGACGAAAAATGGTTGCTCAGTCAAATCCTGGGCTGGCAGGCGCACGCGGCGATGCTTTTCGGTGACCCCATCGCTGCGCGCGTGGCCGCCGAGGAGGGACGCGATCTCGCCGCATCAATCGGTGACACGTTCAACTCGCGTCATTGCCGCACCTGCCTCGGTCTGTCACAAATGCTCGAAAGCGATATCGCTGGAGCGCTCACGCAATTTCGCGCGGTGGCCGCCGAGGCCCATGGCCGCCCATGACGGGATCCTTGCTGCGGGAAACCTCGCGCACCAGGCCACCGCATTGGCGTGGCGCGGTGACGGGGAGGCGGCCCGCGCTGCGGCCGAAGCAAGCCTCGAGTCAGGGACTGAATTTGGCCCTCTCGTCTCAAGCATTTGCTACTCCGCGTTGGGATTTGCGGCCCTGGCGGCGGGGGATGTCGGGGCCGCGCTAGAGGCCACTGCGGCAGCTTGGCAGCACGCGCGGGTCCTTCCGGCGTATGCCGCGCACCCGCGGCAGCTCACTGCGCAGGCCATCTCGGCCAGTGGAGATCTGGTCGCTGCCAGGGCTTGGGCCGACGACGCGGTCGGGTCGGCACCAGGCTGGATCCCGCTGATGCTTTCACTGGTGACGCGTGCCCACGTGGCAATGGCGCAAAATGAGCCAGAGCAGGCCGAGCGCGACGTCCATGCGGCTTTGGCGAGTCTGCCCGAAGGCTTTCCCTATGTGGGCATTGCTGACGTCCTCGAATGCGCAGCCACTCTTGCCGTGTGCCGCGGCAGCCACCGGGAAGCTGGACGACTTTTCGGCGCGGCGGCCGCTCTGCGGCAACGCATGGACATCGGGCGGCTCAAGGTTTGGGAAGCCGACTATGACTCGTCTGTCGCTGCGCTGCGAAATGCGATGGGAGAAGAGGACTTTGACGCAGCGTGGGCCGAAGGCGCCGCGTTGTCCACCGAGGAGGCAGTTGCCTATGCTCGGCGCGGACACGGCGAACGGAAACGACCCGCCAGCGGTTGGGGTTCGCTGACCCCGACCGAACGAGACGTCGTACGACTGGTCAGCGAGGGACTCGGCAACAGCGACATCGCGACCAGGCTGTTCGTCTCACCCCGCACGGTTCAATCGCACCTCACCCACGTCTACTCGAAGCTGGGCCTGACGTCGCGAGTGCGGCTGGTCCAGGAGGCGGCCCGCCACGCCTGACCCCCTGGCGAGCAGACGCAAAATTGCCCATTTCGGCACGAAAATGGGCGATTTTGCGTCTGTTCGCGGTCATTGGTCGGCGGGAACGACGCGCCGCGCTCTGACGTCGGGAAGATGGCGCTGTGCGAGTTCGTAATCGGCATCGTCGTGGAGGATTACTAGGCGCTTGTTCGCCGCGGTGCCGCAGATCAGCAGATCGACGACAGAAAGGGCACGCGCCGCGCCCACGCTTGCGAGCCGACGCTGTGCCGAATCAATCCACCCCCAAACGGATTTCGGCACTGATACATCGGGGTAGATATCGCGAAACATCTGGTTCATCTCGTCGAACTCGTCCGCATTGCGTGCCGACCGACGGAACTCGGCTCGTTGTGGTTCGCACGATCCGACGGCCCCCCTGCGAAGCGAGGAGCTCCAGGCCTCGGTCAGTTCCGGTTGGCGTTGGATCCGCCAGACCGCGGAGGAATCCGCCAGGAAGTAGATCAAGGCCCGACAGTCTTCTCGTCGGTACGCGCGGCGAGCCAGCCCTCATAGTCCCAGTCCTTCGCCTGCTCGCGGGACCGGGCTAGCGCCTCGATGCGGCGGAACTGCTCGACATAATCGCGCATCGCGAGGTTCACCGCTTCCTTTTTGGTGTGCACACCGGCGATCCGCATCACCTCGGCCAACGCTTCGTCGTCGAGGTCGATCTGTGTGACAGACACGGCAGCCTCCAAGCATGGGGAATGTATCAACCGAGGATACATTGCCAACATCACCCCCCGCGTGGCCCGCTCGCGCTAACAGTCTTGACGATCTCGCCGGCGTGCTGCTACACATGGCCCAAGTCCTATATTGGGCGATCGCCCAAACATCGAGCAATGGAGGTCGCATGCCGGGCCGGATGGAGGGCAAGGTCGCGTTCGTGACCGGCGCCGCGCGCGGGCAGGGCAGAAGTCACGCCGTCCGCCTTGCGCAGGAGGGCGCCGACATCATCGCCGTCGACATCTGCCGAGGATTCGAGGCTTCGCCCGCACCCGGCGCGACGCCGGAAGACTTGGACGTGACCGCAGGGATGGTCAAGGACGCGGGCGGCCGCGTCGTGACCGCCGAAGTGGACGTCCGGGACTTCGACGCGCTCAAAGCAGCCGTCGACAGCGGTGTCGAACAACTTGGGCGCCTTGACGTTATCGTCGCGAACGCGGGAATCGGCACCAATGGGGGAAAGCTGCACAAGACAGACGAGGCGCTCTGGCAGGAGATGATCGACGTCAACCTCAGCGGGGTCTGGAAGACGGTGAAGGCCGGCGTTCCCCACATCCTGGCGGGAAATCGCGGCGGCTCGATCGTGCTGACGTCCTCGGTAGGCGGCGTCAAGGCGTATCCGTACATGGGCTCCTACGTCGCCGCAAAGCATGGCGTGATCGGCCTGATGCGTTCCTTCGCGGTCGAATTGGGCCAGCGCATGATCAGGGTCAACGCAGTGCTGCCAACCCACGTGAACACCCCGCTGTTGATGAACGAGCAGACCTACCGTGGCTTTCGGCCCGAGCTGGAGAATCCCGGCCCCGATGATCTCGCACCAGTGTGCCAATCCTTTCACTACCTGCCGATCCCGTGGGTGACCGCGGAAGATATCAGCAACGCGGTGTTGTTTCTGGCGTCCGACGAAGCGCGCTACATCACCGGCGTCGCCCTTCCGATCGATGCCGGCAGTTGCCTGAAGTAGAGGGAAGCAATGACAGTCACACACGACACGGACGTTTACTACGACCCTTACGACACCGGCATCATCGCCGACCCGTATCCGGTCTATGCGCGCCTGCGCGAAGAGGCGCCGATCTACTACAACGAGCGATATGACTTCTGGGCGCTATCAAGGCATTCCGACGTCGAACAGGCGTTGGCGAACTGGCAGGTGTTCTCCAACCGGCGCAGCGACATCCTCGAGCTGATCAAGTCGAAATTCGACATGCCCGGCGGGGTGATGATGTTCCAGGATCCGCCGGAACACACGGCTCTGCGCGGGCTGATGTCGCGGGTGTTCACGCCGCGCCGGATGGCCGCCATCGAGGACCAGATCCGCGCCTACTGCGTCCGGTGCCTGGATCCGCTGGTCGGCTCGGACAGCTTCGACATCATCGCTGAGCTGGCGTCGATGATGCCGATGCGGGTGATCGGCATGCTGCTGGGAATTCCTGAGTCAGAACAGATCTCGGTGCGCGACGCCAACGACGCCAACCTGCGCACCAAGCCCGGCGCGCCGCTGAAGGTCGCCGACGCCGACTCCATCGCCGACGGCCGGATCTATGCGGACTACGTCGAGTGGCGATCCAAGAATCCCTCCGACGATTTGATGACGCAGCTGCTCAACGTCGAGTTCGACGACGACCAGGGCGTACACCGCAAGCTCACCCGCAAAGAGGTGCTGCACTACACCCAGGTGGTGGCGGGTGCGGGCAATGAGACGACGGGCCGGCTGATCGGTTGGCTCGCAAAGGTGCTCGCCGAGCATCCCGAGCAGCGCCGCGAAATCTACGAAGACCGATCGCTGCTGAATCGCGCCGTCGACGAGACGCTGCGGTTCGAACCGACCGGACCGCATGTCGCACGTTGGATGGCAAAGGATTTCGAGTGCTACGGCGCGACTGTCCCGGCCGGCAGCGCCATGCTATTGCTATTCGGTGCCGCCAACCGCGATCCGCGCCGCTACACCGATCCGGACACGTTCAACATCCATCGCGACAACATCTCGCACATCACCTTCGGCAAGGGTGTGCACTACTGCCTGGGCGCGAACCTGGCCCGCCTGGAAGGCCGCGTCGCGCTCGACGAAATGCTCAACCGTTGGCCCGAGTGGGGGATCGATTACGACACCGCGAAATTGGCGCCGACGTCGACGGTCCGCGGCTGGGAGCGGTTACGCGTCGTGCTGCCATGATCCGCAGCGCATCGCCGAGCGTGTACTGACTGCGAAAATCGCGCCCCGATTTTTCGCAGCTATTGCACGCTCGGCGAGGTTCAGCGCTGCGCGCGGCGTGCCTCCGGCGTCGGCATCTCGAATCGGTCGAGGAATCGGCGTACCAGCATGACCGCCTCGTCGTGACCGCGTGAAGTGCCCAACCCTTCCTCCAGGATGAGGGTCCGGCCGATCGCGGCAATAATGACTGCGAGGCCCGCAGGCGGGAATTCGGCTGTGTCAAGGCCATGTTCGCGAACGATGAAGTTCAGTGCGGTGATCTGCATGTCGCGCCAACGCTCCGACCACGCGGCTATCTCAGCGCGAATCTCTTTGCGGTGGTTGGCAAGCCCCATGAATTCCAGCAGCAGGCGGGTATCCTTCGGCGCGGTAAGGGTGTCCCAGAACGCGTGCAGAGGCCGGTCGGAAGCCAGCGCCTCGCGCTGCCGCTCCAAGTAGACCGCGGCGCCGCGGCGAAAAACGGCCAGATATAGCTCGTCCATCGTCGGGAAGTAGTAGTGCACCAGAGCGGGTTTGACGCCCGCTTTGGCCGCGACGCGGCGTGACGTCGCCGCCGCATAACCCTCCTCGACCATGATCTGACTCGTCGCATCGACCAGCATGTCGCGTGTACTGGAGTCGCGTGCCTTAGGTCGTTCGGATGCTGTCATGCCGTCCATTCTCGTTGAGCGACCGCTCAAATGATGCTTGCACCTCCGGTGGTGCTGGTCAAGGCAATGCGCGTGCTGACCACCACGTTTAGCGATCCGGCCGGGCAGGGTATTTGGTGCCGAATGCCCACTTGACGAAAGAGATAAAGCGTGGCTGCCAGTTTCAACGACGTGATCAAGTCCAAGTACTTGCTGTTGACCACATTCACCAAGGACGGGCGCCCAAAGCCAACCCCGATCTGGGGCGTGCCCGACGGTGACAAGCTTCTGGTGATCACCGACGACGGCTCATGGAAAACCAAGCGGATCAAGAACACCCCCAGGGTGACGATCGCCAAGAGTTCGGCACTGGGTAAGCCGAAGAGCGAAGAAGTTGAGGCGGTCGCACGCGTGCTGCCGAAATCGGAGACCCAGCGGGTGTACAACGCCGTGCTCAAACGGTATTGGTATCACGCCTGGTGGTTCTATGCACACTCAATAGTCCGGGGCGGCATCGACAAGGTGCACGTCGGCGTGGAAATCACGCCGGCCGCCTGAAAGTCACGGGCAATGACGCCGGCGAGGCGTAATAATTCAACGGTGTGGAATCCAAGCTCCAACCGGATCGGCCGTAGCAGGCCCATCAGCCGTGGCGGGAACGAGATGACAGCATGTGCAAATGGATTGCCGCAGTAGCTATTACGGCCCTGTGCTGGGTCACCGTCGGGTGTCACAGTCAGCCCGGCCAAGACCATAAGGCGTCGTCCACCACACCCACCAGCACCAAAAAAGCCCCGCCTCCGGTCGCCGAAGGTGCCCTGAAGGACTTCCTGCTGCCGCCTGAGCAAATCAACGCCGCAATGGGAGCAAGCGACCTGAAGGTCACCAACAGCCGCACCGCGTTGCCCGACGACAGCGCCACGATGACGCCCAAGGAGTGCTTGGCGATCGACGGCGCAGCGCAGGCACAGGTCTACGCCAACAGCGATTTCGTCGCCGTGCGCGACCAGACCCTCAATCGCCAGGATGGCGACAATCTGACTCACTTCGCCGAGCAGGCAGTTGTGCTGTTCCGCAACGCGAAGAAAGCAGCGGAGTTCTTCACTGCCTCCGCTCAGCAATGGCAAACCTGCCACGACTACACCCATGTGCAGTCCAAGACGCACTGGACCGTGGGCGCAATATCCAATGCCAACGGGGTGTTGAGTACCACCACAACGCTGCAGGATGCCCCGTCCAGTGGCTGGAAGGCTTGCGGGCGGGCGCTCTTGGCGAAGAACAACGTGATCATCGACGTCAACACCTGCAGCGCGGACCCGAAGAACTCGGCCGTTGACATCGCGAATCAGATCGCCGGCAAGGTACCCGGATAGGGAGGTTGGCGGCGATTGCTAGCGCCGGTGATACCGCATTGCAAAGCGACTGGCCAAGCCGCACAGGTGAGCGTCAGATTTCCACCACCGCCCGGGCGACGGCATGGGTACGCGCCGCGTGCCCGCCGCCGAACAGCACCACGTGCGCCAGTAGCGGAAATAGCTGATGTAGCCCAATTCGGTTGCGCCAGCCCGGTTTCAGTGGCCGAACCTGCTGGTAGCCGTCGATGATGGCCTGATAGTGCGGGCAACCGAACAGCGCAAGCATCGCCAGGTCCGCTTCCCGGTGACCGCCGCAGGCGGCCGGATCGATCAACACCACCCCATCCGGTGTCCACATCACGTTGCCGCCCCACAGGTCGCCGTGCAAGCGAGCGGGCTGATCATCGTCGTCGAAATCGCCTGCACGACAACGGGTCATCACACTGTCAATCAGCCCAAGGGTGGCGGCATCGAGCCTCGGCGCGGCCCGCTCAGCCATCGGGCCCAGGCGCTCCTCGGCGTAGAAGTCGCCCCACCGCTGATGCGGACGCAATGATAGCGGCAGGGGTTGCGACAGCGGCCCGAAGAATCCGGGTCCGTCCCAGCCGTCGGGCCCGGAACCGAACGCTGCGGCACCCGCGTCGTGCATGACGGCCAATCGGCTGCCGAACCGGTACGCCGCTTGACGGGTCGGCGCAACCGAATCAAGTCGCCGCAACGTCAAGCTGTCCGAGCCGACCGAAACCACCTGCGCGCAAGGGACACCGCCGTCAACGCTGGAAAGCCATTGGAGCCCCGCGGCTTCCCAAGCGAAGTAACCACTGGGAACGCCCGGATGGTGCTTGACGAAGTCGGCGTACGTCACCACGCTGTGAACGCGCGCCTCAAGATTTGGCGAGGGTGAATTGCGCGACGTCGGTGTAGCCCTCGCGGAACAGGTCGGCGCAACCCGTCAAGTACTTCATGTACCGGTCGTAAACCTCTTGGGACTGCAGGGCTATGGCCTCGTCGCGATGTGATTCGAGAGCGGACGCCCAGATGTCCAGGGTGCGTGCGTAGTGCGGGCGCAGCTGCTGGACTCGCCTGACGGTAAACCCTGCCTGCTGCGCGTGCTCCTCGACCACCTTGGCGTTCGGAAGGTCCCCGCCCGGGAAGATCTCGTCCATGATGAACTTCATGAACCGCAGCTTGGTCATGGTAATTGCCAGACCGCGTTCGGTGAATTCTTCTTCACTGGGCTTGATGATGGTGTGCAACAACATGACACCGTCAGGGGGCAGCGCCGCGTAGGCCTTCGCGAAGAAGTCGGTGTAGCGGTCACGGCCGAAGTGCTCGAAGGCGCCGATCGAGACGATGCGGTCCACCTTCTCATCGAACTGCTCCCAACCCTGCAACAGAACCAGCTTTTTTCGCGGGCTGGGATGATCGTCGAGCCGTCGTTGGGTATGCGCCTGCTGATTGCGGCTCAGCGTCAGGCCGATCACGTTGACGTCGTATTGCTCCAGCGCCCGGGTGATGGTGGCACCCCAGCCGCAGCCGATGTCGAGCAGCGTCATGCCGGGTTCCAGTCCGAGCTTGCCTAGTGACAGGTCGATCTTGGCAATCTGCGCTTCTTCCAGCGTCATATCTTCGCGTTCGAAGTACGCGCAGCTATACGTCCGTGTCGGATCCAGAAAGAGCTTGAAGAAGTCGTCAGACAGGTCGTAATGCGCCTGGACATCCGTGAAATGCGGCTCAAGACTCATGGGTTCACTTCGCTTTCGTGCACCGCAGCTACTTTCTGGCATCGATTTCTGTTGAGCTTAACCGGTTACGTCCAAACCCTGGTGTACCGCCGGTTGCCTGTGCCACGGGAGCATCCCGAAAAGGATCAGTCGCAGTGGGTCCCCGATGACCGGTCCGTAGCCCAGCTATTTAAGCACCCTGGCATAAGAAGCCAGCGAAGTGGTCCCGGAGAACCTCACTTTCCCGCGTGCGCCTGTCACCATGGAGGAGTGACCACCGCAATTATCGTGGTGACGCTGGTCCTGCTGGCGCTCGGCCTGGTGATCAATCAGCTGTTCCGGTTGAGGGATTGGCTCAAGAACTCTCCTTCGCCTGAGCGGCCCATCGAGCCACCCGGCGACGAGAACAACGGGCCGCCCCAGGCGCACCCGTGACCGACGCCAAAGGCCTTACCCGCGCAGGGCCGCGACCGTGTCGGCCAGCGTCGTGCGCGGGTCCCGGTAGGTGATGCCGAGTTCTCGTTCGCTCGGGGAATCGTCGGACTCCGGCATCTGCGTGTAGTACTGCATGCCTGCGGCGGTGAACGGATTGTCGAACGGCAGATATGGGCCTGCCAGGTCCAACAACGTTCCCGCGACCCGCAGCATCGTGTCGGGAACCGGAACGCTCAGCATCGGCGTCCCGCCGACCTCACCGAGCAGGTTAGCCAGTTCGCCCACCGGAACCCGATGGCCGCCGACCATGTAGCGCCGCGGCCCGCGTCCAGGCTCCAGCAGCGCCGCGTGCACGGCCGCCACGTCACGGGCGTCGACGATCAGCCACGCCGCACTCCGGCCGGGAATGGTGTGGATTTGCAGCGCGGCCTTGACGCCCTCGCCTGCCTCACCGAATTGGTCGCCGACGGGCGGACCCAGCACCATGCCGGGATAGGTGATGTTGACCGGCGCTCCCGCGTCCTGTAAACCGCGGGCATAGATCTCCACCTGGGCCTTGGAGATTCCGTAGCCGTCCGTGCCGCCGACCACCGGCAGATCGGCGGTCAGGGTGTGCAACCCGGGATGGAAAAGCGCCGTGAAGCTCGATACGTGCACGATCGGGTCGAGCCCGAGTTGGACGGCTTGCCCGAGGACGTTGCCGGCGCCTTGCATGTTCGTGCTGAGCATCTGCGGCGTCTGGCGCGGGTCGGTTGCCACCAGTGCGGCGCTGTGCACGACGGCGTCGCAGCCGGTCAGCGCCTTGCGCACCGAGTCGCGGTCCTTGATGTCGCCGGCGACGTAGTCCGACACGTCGACGCCGAGCTTGGCGACGGAAGTCTGCAGCTTGGCCGGGGTGCGGACCAGGAAGCGGACGGAATGACCCGCGTCCGCAATCGCCTTGGCGGTCCAGCCGCCCACGAAACCTGTCCCACCTGTCACCAGAACACGCATGAGGCGATGTTATGGCGTGCCGTTGCGGCTACAGGTGACTGACGGCGAAGTCTGCGGCCTGGTCCGTCATGCCGTTGGCCGCATAGAGCGTGTGCTCGGCGTTGGGACCGCCGCCACCGGGACCGCAGATGCCGTCGCCCGGGGCGCACAGCTCAAGGGTCTTGGGTCGGTAGAGCGGTCCGATGACAATCGGCGGCGCACCGTACTGCGCGAGGAACTGATCCGACGGCGTCCCGAACAACGTCACCGCGGCGACGTGGTTGGCGATCTCGGGCGTCAGCGGCTTCGGCACCGCGGCCGCGGGCACGCCCGGGGGAACGGCCGCGGACGTGACGTAGCCGGCGACGGCGGCACCCTGGGAGTAGCCGCCGAGGACCTCACGGGTCTGGGGGCAGGTCGCCGCCATCGATTGGATATGCGAGCCTGCGTCGCGAATCCCGTCGATGACCGTGACGGGGAAATCGGGGTTGCCGAAATCGGTGCTGGCCGGGTAGTTGACCGGATAGACGGCGAACGACCTCGAGCCGACCTTGGAGCGCAACTGCTCGACGAAGGTGCCTCCGATGCCGCCGACGCCGGGCGGCTCTCCGGAGCCGCGGGCGAATACCACCTCGACGTCGGGACACGGGTCCGCAGATGCGGCCGGGCCGGACGGGGTTACCAGCGCGGAGCCGAACGCCACCGCAGCGCCGCCGCTAATCGCCGCAAGCCGACGCACCCAGCCCGTCGCTACCAATTTGCTGACATGCATGTCTTCAGCCGTTTCGTATTTGTTAGTAGGTATTCGGACCCGATAACGGTTTAGATTGCCCCGAAGCCGCAGGTCTCAACCGGTCGGTGCCCGCAAACGAACAGCAAGTTGCCGGACGCGCCGACAACTTGCTGACCAGATGAGCGCTATTTCCTGAAGGCGTCCTTCACTTTCTCGCCGGCGTCTTTCAGGTTGGACTTCGCCTGATCGGCGCGGCCTTCATTCTTGGTGTCGTGATCGCCGGTCGCCTTGCCGACCGCCTCTTTGGCCTTCCCACCCAAGTCTTCGATCTTGTTCTTGATTTTGTCTTCGGTGCTCATAGGATTCCCCTCCTGCGACTGCGCGGTTGATATGCGCGCTGGTTACCCCGCACGGGCCGATCCTGAACCCTGGCCCGTCGGCCCGGCAGCAACGTCCGAAACGCGTCCCGAACCTTTTCGCCAGCGTCCTTGAGGTTGGCCCTCACCTGATCGCGTTGACCTTCGTACTCGGTCCGCCTGTTTCCGGTGACCCTGCCGACGGTCTCTCTGGCTCTGCCGCCCCAATATTGGGCTTTGTTTCTCAGTTTGTTTTCGATGCTCATCCGATTCGACTACCCGAGAGCGTGCGGCCGCAAAACTTAGCCGGGCGAGCAGACGCAAAATCCCCCATTTCGGGCGCGGATTAGGGGATTTTGCGTCTGCTCGGCGGCTCAGGTGCGCACCACGCCCCGGGGCAGTGTCAACGGCAGATCGTTGTACGTCGCGATCCCCGGTGCCGCGGCGACGACGGCCGGGATCGCGTTGACGACGGGCATCGCGGTCATGATGTGTCCGAGAGCCATGAAGTCGGCGATCGTCTCGGCCTGAAAGTACGGCGGGGGCAGGAAACCAATTTTGGTGGTGACCGTCGGTTGCCCGTCGATCTGGATTACCCAGCCGTCCTGTTCGATCTTCCAGTCGGGTTCGAGGGTCTGTCCCTTGCGCCAGCGGACGTTGAGATCTATCAGCGTCTTGCCGCCGACGACGCCCTGCCAGCTGATGTAGGTACCCGCGACGCATCCGGCGGGGATGGTCCACGACCCGAGGTCGAGATCGGCTGTGGTTTGGGCGAATTCGGCCACACACCGAACCTCGTCAAGCTCGACGCCGAGTGCGTCGGCCACCAACCGGACGGCCTCGCCGAAGACGGCCGTGCCCTTGGCCGCCATCTGCTGCAGCTCGGGATGATCGATCGGCTGGCCGAAGCCCGCTGGCTTCTCGGTGTCCGGGGAGTCATAGAACGTGGTGTCGGCGGCCTCGCTGACGGTGACCTTGTCCACCCGGTTGCACACCATCGCCGAGACGATGGCCAACAGCTCGGCGAACCCCGGGCTGACGCCCGAACCGAAGATGGTCGAACCGCCTTTTTGACAGGCCTCGAGAATGCGATCGCGGCCGTCGCCCAGGTTGTGTCCGGTGATGAACGACGCCGTCGTCACCACGTTGACACCCGCGGACAGGATGCGGACCAGCTCGTCGACATCGATCCACATCGGGTTGTAGACCACGCAGTCGGGCTTCAGGGCCAACAGCGCGTCGACGTCGTTGGTGGCGGCGACGCCGAGCGGGGCAATGCCACACAGCTCGCCGGCGTCACGGCCGGCCTTTTCTGCTGACCAGGCATAACAGCCCACCAGTTCGAGGGAGGGATTGTCGGCTATCGACTGCAGCGAGCTTTTGCCGACGTTTCCGGTGGTCCATTGCACGACCCGATAGTTGTTTGGCACTCGCTCAGCATAGGGGAGTGGCTGGGTGCTCAGTAGGTCGATTCGGCGGCCAGGATCTCCGCGAGAAACGTGTCGTCCGCGGGGCGGTCCAACCGGGTCCGCGCCCAGCGGCGAACCCGCTCGCGCGTTTGCGGTGTCTCCGCAGTCTCGGCCCCGATGTGGACCGACATGGTGTCCCAATCATGGTTCCAGGCAGCCGATTCCGTCATTGGCCGCAGCTGCGAGTCGATCAGGGGAACGGTGGCGCGGCCCTCCGTGTCCAGCACGCCGGTGCCGGTGATGCTTCCGGACCGCACCCGTACCGGGATGCCGGTGGCCGGGTCGGGGCCGATGACGAGCGCCCGGACGACGGCCACCACGGCCGTTCCCGCCGCCTCGATGATCCACTCGACGGTGTCTTCGCCCGCGTCGAAGATTCCGGGTGGCACCGCGGTCCAGTTGATCGACGCCACGCCACGGCCGATCGCGCTCGCCGCACGCCGACCCGCATCAGATCCGGCGGCCAGCGCGTAGTCGTCCTGATGACCAGTCGGCATCGCCAGGTCCGCGCTCGAGTCATCAACAGCGGCAAGCAATTCCGCCCAACCCGGGTCCTGCAGCCCGACCTCGTCGGCAAGTCCCGCCCCGGCGCGCACCAGGCCGCCTACCCGCGGATCGCCACTGTGCAAATGCCTGACCAACGCGGCGGCGTGCGGTGCCAACAGCTCCGTCACGTCCGAGTCCAGCGTGTCGTCGGTGAAGAAGTCCTGCGCGCCGGCTGTCAGCAACGCAACCTCGGTGTCCAGCACAGCGCGATCCAGGGCGGCGATCCCGTCGCGCCGGCTGGCGGGCCACCATCGGCGCAGCCAATGGCCCAGGGCCAGCCTGCGCAGCTGCGTCAGCGATCCGGGCACGATGTCGACGCCGGTGAGCTCGATGCTGTGCGGATCGCCGGGCGCGCGGCCGTCAATAGCCGAGGCCAGCGTGACATGCCCTGCATCGCCGACGACACGCCAAAGCCAGTCGGCGCGAGCCAAATCCGTGAAAGCGATCTGCACGGCCGCGTCGTCGGGCGGCTCGTCGACGGTCCACGACAATATCGCGCCGCTGACCTCCAGCACGGCGACCAACGGAGTCGGCATGGTGGCCCGTTGCGCGCCGACGCTCCAAAGTCCGGAATCTGCAACCAGTTTCATCCTGCCACCTGCAATTCCAGCATCGACTTGATTCGCTGCCGGTGATCCAGACTGACCGATCTGGCCACGCCTTCGAGCAGGGACCGCACGTCGTCGACGTCCTCGCAGGACTCCTGCCAGACGTCACGGCCGTGCAAGCGCGCCCACAGCCGGCTCAAATAGGGCTGTGCGTAGTCGGCGAGGTCGTCGACCACCTGCTGTTGACGGGGATGGATGGGGCCGCCCTCGGCGAGGTAGCGCCGGGCATGCAGCACGTAGGCCTCCTTGCGCAGCCGGGCCTGGATCTGTGCGGCCAGGGCGTAGCGGTTCACGACGGCAGGTTGCAGCGGCGAAAGTTGGATGGCGACCTCGATGCCGGTGAGCAGCGTGGCCTGTTTGTCCTCGCTCAGTAATCCCCATGGCGCGCAGGCTCGGTCGACCTCTTCGTCGCACAGCATCGGGATGTCCGGCAATGCGTCGCGGTCCAGCGCGCGGCGCAATGTCGCGCGCACCCGGTCCACCACACTGCGATCCAGCGGCCTATCGCTAGCCGACTGATCGACAGAGCTTTGGATCTGCGGACATCGTTGTGGCGCATGCGAACTCAAACCAAGCTTGACGATCGACCAGGGCAGCTCACCCGTCTCGACGCGGGCCAGCGCGCCCAGGTGGTAGGGGGTGGGGTCAGCGATCAGCGCCGACCAAACCCGCTGACGCGCGACGGCCGCCCCATGACTGTTCGCCGGGCCCAGCACGGTAACCAGCTGAGCCAGGAACGGATCGATGAGGACGTCTTCGCCCTGCACGTCGCGCCAGCTGCGGTCCAACTGTTCGGTCAGCACGGTGACGACGTCGGGATTCGCCACGTATTGGTTGAGCACCTCAATCGCGGTCCGGTCGCGGCCCTGGTGGATGTCGCGCAGCACCGCAGCCGGGGTGTTGCGATCTTCGGGGCTGGGCGCACCTTTGGTCACCGCGAGTTCGAAGCAAACGGGGAAGTACAGCTCCTGAGCGTTTCCGCTGCGAATCCGCGACCGGCGACGCTCGAGTTTGAGAACCTCGAACCACGCTGCCGCAGCGCGCAATTGGGCGGCGTGGGCGACGATGAGTTCGTGCATGGCGGCAGCGCAGTCCGCCGGGACCACCGGCACCGAGTATTGCGGGTTCGACCGGAGGCGAAGCACCAACGGGTCGATGATGCGCTTGATGGTCCTGGTCAAGGGGCCGCCGTCGGCGCTGCTGAGCATCTCGACGCCGGGACCGATTGCGCGCCAGGCTTGCTCGATCACCGCGCGGCGCGGATGCCCAGCCACCTTGGGGGCAGCGGTCACCTGCGGGTCGGCGCTCATCTGCACAGGATAGGGGCATTCCACGAATATCGGCACCGGAAAAGTTGGGTTCGGTAGCCGGTCCACACCGCGACGCTTGGTCGCATGTTATGGAACACACTCCTTGGAATCGGCACGGTATGCGATGCACCCAATGCGCAGCAGGTCAAGATTCAGGTAACCAGCGTGGACGGCGAGACGTTCGTCGGCCGCTTGGTTCACTCCGACGATGACCAGGTCGAGTCGTGGCTGCATCCGGGAACGGTGCTGCTGGTGGCATTCGATCCTGCTGCGCGCGAGGAACTTTCGTTGCCCGACGACGTACTCGCGGTTCGGGCGGCCGAGCTGACGGCGATTTAGCGCACCCCGTCGACCGTGAACGACACCAGCGCAGCCCAATACAGCGGGCTCGCGGCGACGTCGCCGTCGCGCCAGCGGCGCATCTGTTCACGTTGCCAGCGATTCACGGCGCATCCCGCGTCGACGTCTTCGTGTGCCCGGTCGACGGCGATCACCACGTCGGCCATCGGGTCGATGCTGCCGTTACCGGCCCGCGCAAACCGCCGATAGGCGGCGGTGGTCGGCAGCGACCACAACGTCGCCGTCACCAACTGCGCGCCACCGAGGATGAGCGCCGCCACCAGACCGGTCGCCTCGTCGAATTGATAGTCACCGCCGGACGCGCAGGCCAGCAGGGCTGCCCGCGGCGGCATCGGCAACCGCAACGACATCAGGTCTGACGCGGTCAGCGGCCGATGATCGCCGACGGGATCGGCGTGGCCGGGAATCGCTGCGGTGCAGGCCAAGTGCAACACGGCCCGATCGGCTCGGCTGCCGTGATCGGCAGTGCCGTCCGCCGAACTGGCGTGCCCGACGTACAGCAGCCGACTCGGCGCACTTTGCGTCAACAGCTCCGCCAACCACCGGCGGTCGGCATCACGGCGGCGGAACAGCTCGACCGCCGACCCCACCGCCGGCAGCACCGGCCGACGTTCCATCAGCTCGGCAAAGTGCTGTGCCAACGGCGTCTGCTCGGATGGCCTGCCGAGCACCGAGCCCAGGGCCGAATCCGGAAGTTGTCCGGGCACCCGCGGATCGAGGACCAGCAGCCGCGGACCGTCGCAGCGGACGTCCCAACGCGTCGGGGTTCGGGGCGCGTGCAGGATGTTCTGCGGTACCGCCATCAGCACATCGGCCAGTTCCATCAGCCGGTAACCGTCGGTGTGCTCGCGGACATCGGTTAATTGCCACGGGATTTGGGCGGCCACGGTGCCGCGGGCAGTGAACGCCTCCGCCCGAATGCGCACCAATTCCTCTGGGCTGGGCCACGATTTCGGCAATGCCAGCAACCCCCAGGGGACACGCGCCAGCCGGGCGGTCGGCGAGACGAACAGCACCGCACGCGGCGACGCCACGCATTCCATCAGCAGCTGCCAGGCCGCCGCGCCGATGAGCAGCACGCCGAGGATATAGGCGACCGTCAGTTCGGTGTCCGGTGCCGCGAACGGTCCGTTCGCCAGCGCACGCTCGATGGCGGCACGTCGGTCTTCGGGGCCCTGCGGCTCGGGCAAGGCGTCCGCCAGTTCCTGCAGTGCCGCAAGCAGAATGGGTTCGTCCACCACCCAGGTCACCGTTCTCGACGGCTGCCCCACCACCCGCAGACTGCCGTACGTGGCAATCCCGACGTCGGCGTATCGCAGGACCAGCGTGAGCCGGCTCATGGCCAGGTCGACCAGGCCGGTTCGGCGGCAGTGACATCCCGGCCGTAACGCTGCAACGCCAGCGCGCGGTAGTGGCTCATGATCGGCGCGGTATCGGGTTGCATCTGCAACGGCGGCAACGGGCCGAGCCGGGTGAGGGCGAGCCGCCCGCCGGCCGAGGTTCCGGCTGCGGCGAGCGCCTGAACATCAGGGTCGCCCAGGACGGGAGCGGTAGCGGTGGACGCCCACTCCCCGGTCTCGTCCTGCGCCGGCTCGCTGCTGAAAGTCCCACGCGCGCTGTGGTACTCAATCAGCTCGCTGAGCAGCTCGGTATTCTCCCACTCCCAGGCGACAGCGAAGGCCCCGGCCAGCATCGGCGCCGAGACATGGGCTGCCCAACGCGATCTGGCGTCGGCGTCGGCGATGGAATAGCGCACCGAGTCGACGGCCAACGCGGCCGGAACCTTGAGCTCGGCCGCTTGTTCTAGCTTGCTCATCGCACGCCGCTGCTGCTGATCGTCGACCTGCCCCCGGATGACGCCGAGCGACTCCGCATGCCGCGCTTCGACCTCCTGCCAGGTGTCGGAAGGGTCACCAGCACCGTCGATACCCAAGTCCGTCAGGGCATCTGCGCGCCACACCGTGCCGAGGTGGTAGTCAAGGCGGGCGTATTGCAGCCAACTACTGCGCGGCGAGGCGTCGAGAAATTCCCTGGCCTGCGCGATCAGCTCTACCGCATCCGCGAAGCGGCCGCGGAATATCTGTAACCAGCTGCGCTGCAATAGGATACGGTGAATATGCAGTGGCTTTCCCAGCTCCCGCCAGTGCCGTTCGGCATGTTCCCAGCACTGATCGGCGGCTTCCAGGGCGTTGGCCGCCATCCGGGTGAGGCCGAGATACAGCCAACACCTCGACACGTCGTGCGCCCGGGCGTGGCGAGCGATCACCGGATAGGCTTGCGCTGCCAGCTGCTCGGTGGTCACTCTGTCGCGAGCCGACCACGCCGCGGCTGCTCTCTCCAGTTGTGTTCTGGCCCAGGCTAATTCCCATCCGTTCGCTTGCGCCCGGGCGCCGGCGCGGCGGAGCCACGGTTCGGCCTCGGAGAGCCGCCCGGTCTCGACGCAGTACCGGCCATAGGCGGTGGCGGCGGTCACCCGGAGGAAGTCCGTCGGCGCCGCGTCGGTCCTTCGATCGTCTAGCGCCGCAAGTGCGTTCTGCCACAACGGAACTGACTGTACGTGCAGGTCGTCGTCACACAGTGCGGTAGCACATAGCACCTGCGCGTAGGTGACCAGGTGGGCGTGTTCCTCGGCCAGCGCCGGGAAGTCCCCGGCGGCCGCGGCCAGTGCCGCCAATGCCGCGGCCGCGTGATCGTGATCGCCTTGCGCCGCAGCCAGTCCCGTTTCCAGAAATTGGGCCCGCCGCGAATATCGACAGATCATCGCTGCGACTTCGGCGTCGGAGAACCGGACCTGTGCGGCCGCTTCTGGGCGGGCGCCCGCGGCAATGTCGGCATAGATCTGCACACAGTCGCGGATGCGCCGGATGGACTCTCGCACGCCGTCATTCGCGCCGCGAACCAGGTAGATCTCGCCGAGCTGTGCCAGCACTTCGAGCATGTGATCGTCGCGGTCGGCCTGCTCGATCTCGGGGATCAGGGACAGCAACAGATCCCTGGCCGCGACCTCGTCGGCGGCGAAGATCAGCCGCCGAGCACGGTCCAATTCGCCGGGGATCGACACGGCAGCATCATAAGTCCGTCTGGCCCCCGAGCGGCCCAGCTCCCGCTGTCGCACAGCCCGGAGCGGCGGACATGCGTTGCACGTCCGCCGCCCGGATTCCGGCCCATCAGCCACATGTCGCCTTGATGCTGAAATCCTTGGTGATCAGTCCGGCCATCGGGTTCTTCATGTCGGCGCCCTGCGCCTGGCCGGTGATGGTGTAGGTCTTGCCGTCCACCGCCACCTTGGCCGACCCGAGGTTCTGGCCCATGTTGTTGGCGACCGACAACGCGTTGCCGTCGACGACGAGGATCAGGGACTCGACCTTTGGCGCGGGCTCGTCGGTCATCACCACCGCCACGGCCTGCTGCTTGCCGGCGGTGTTGCCGCTGCCGATGCTGATCTTGCCTGCCTGCTTGACGCAGGTCACCGTGGCCGGGTCCAAGCCCGCCAGGTCGCTCCCGCCGACCTTGACCTCGGTGGCCCCGCCCCGGGTGGCAACGCCCGCCGGACCGGCGACGGTGTGCCCGCCGCTCGAACAAGCCACCAGAACCGACGCGCAGCCCAGGCTGGCGATCGCTGCTGCGAAAAGACGTTTCACTGGAGTTCCTTCCTTCATGCGTCGCCCCGTTGGCGACGTCATCGGGGCAAGTACAGAACCCGCGCGCTGCTACCGATCCCAATTTCTGCGCGTCAACCGTTAAGCTGCAGCGACAGATGAACGGAGGCGTTCGATGCCACGTGTTCGATGGCTGGAAAAGCCTGAGGCCCACGACTTTCCAGCGGCGGCCGACTACCTTGATCTGCTCGCGGAAGCACATATCGTCAAGGAGCTGACCGAGCGGCTGCGAGCCGGAGTCGTGGTGCACAGAAAGGCCAAAGACATCCTTCGGGCGGCCCAGCTGCCGCTGTTGTCGCCGGACAACCCGCATGTCGCGGCGGACCTGTACAAGATCAAGAAAAAGCAGCCGCTCTCGCCGATTCTGTTAGTTCGCGGCGATTTCACGGCCGGTGTACCGCTGCAGATTGCCGACGGTTATCACCGGGTCTGCGCGAGCTACCACACCGACGAGAACACCGACATCCCCGTCATTCTCGTTTCCGGCCGGCAGTAAAGCTCGCAAGGTGATCGAGATCCAGACGCTGGGCGCGGTCCGCGTCCTGACTTTCTCCTCGGGCCGGGTGAACGCCCTCGATGTCGAGTTCGCTGTCGAGCTGACCGAGTCGATCCGCGAAGTGCAGCGGGCGGGCGGTGCACCTCTGGTCATCACGGGCGCCGGGCCGGTGTTCAGCGCCGGGGTTGACCTCAATCGAGTGGTGGACGGCGGTGCCGGCTACACCGATCGGCTGATCGGCGCCCTGTCGGATCTGTTCGTGACGGCGTTCGGTTATCCGGGGCCGACGGTTGCGGCGATCAATGGCGCCGCCATCGCGGGTGGCTGTGTGCTGGCCGGCGCCTGCGATCGTCGGGTGATGAGCTCGTCGGGGCAGATCGGGGCCTCCGAGGTCCGCGTGGGCGTTCCGTTTCCGGTGGCCGCGCTCGAGGTCATGCGGTATGCGTGCGGAGATCGCGCAGAGCAGGTGGTGCTGGGCGGCCGGACGTATCGAGACGGCGACGCCGTCGAAATGCGGCTGGTCGACCGCATCGTCGCCGACGACGTCGTCGAGGCGTCGGTCGCGGAGGCGTCGGACCTGGCCGATATTCCGGCCGAGGCTTATTGCCACACCAAAGCGCAGTTGCGAAACCCCACGATGGCCCGGATCAGCGAGGGCGCCGAGATCGACCGGGAGGTCCGTCGGCTCTGGGCGGCACAGGAGACGCGGCAGCGCATCGCCGCTTACCTCGAGCGGCTGCGTAGTCGCAACCGCTAGTCGTCAGTCCTCGACGGCGACCCCGCCGCCGCGGGTGCGCCTGCGCCGATGTGACGTCTTGCCGGTCGGGCGCCGGTTCTGCAACCTGGGCTTCGGCTTCTCCACGGGTTTGGTGACTTGAGCGTCGTCGGCTACCGCCGCTTCCTGCGTCGGTGCTTCAGCTGCCGGCTCCGGTTTCGGGATTTCGGTGGTGGCCTGCGAGCTCGCGGGGCTTTCTTGGGTGGCGCCGACGGACTCCTCCGCCGTTTCCGTTTCGACTTCCTGGGTATCGGGCTCGGTGGTCTCGACCTCGGTGGTCTCAGCGTCGGCAGCTTCGACCGCTTCGGTCTCGGTGATCTCGTCGGCACCCGACTCGACATCGCCGGCCTCGGTCTCGGTGACCTCGTGGGACTCGTCCTTGCCGCGCTTCTTACGGCCCTTGCGCGTCTGCTTGGGCTCCTTCAACTTGATCGGTTTCGGCGGCGGCGGCGGCAACTCGGCGACGAACGACAAGTAGAACCCGAAGATCCCGAGCACGGCGATCGCGGCGGCAGCGCCGTAAATACCGAACAACCACTGTCCGGCGGAGTCCAGGCTAAGCCAGAGCTCGCTGATCGCGGTGCCGATAATCAGAACCCCGGCCAGCACATGGGCAACGATCGACCAGAGCCGCATGGACAGGGCCAGCTGCGGGGTGCCCAGCTCCGGCTTGCGCGTGCGCAGCAAGGTGAACACCACCGGCAACGCAGCCAGGCCGATCAGCGCGCCCGAGGCGATCCGGCCCGCCATGCCCAATGCGTGTGGCGTTTCACCCATCAGCTCCGACCAGCGCGGCAACACGGCAAAGAAGTAGAGGACGCCGGCGATGATCGAAAACAAGGCATGCCACACGATGGCCCACGTGCGTCCCATAAGACTCCTCAAGCTGCTGGGTTCAGGCCAGCATAGAGGCCGACCAACCCACAATCGTGTATGTCCGCGCCCCGAAACCAAGGGCGACCCGTTGCGGAGGATGCGGGATTTGAACCCGCGAGGGCTGTTAACCCAACCCGCGTTCCAGGCGAGCGCCATAGGCCACTAGGCGAATCCTCCGCCGCCATGGTAGCCGCTGAGTCAAACATCGAGTGTCCCGCGGCCTGCTACCACCGCAGCCGGGCGCCGTACGTCCGGGTATTACACTCGCCGATGGACCCCGCGCGGCGTTTATCCTGTGAACTCCCCCAGGGCCGGAAGGCAGCAAGGGTCAATGGGCTCTGTCGGGTGCGCGGGGTCCCCTCAGTCGGGGGCGCAGAGGCCAATGCCGGCCTAACTTTTTGCCTAGGACCCGAAAGGCCGTGGAGTGGCGTTCGATTCCCTCAGCCCTGCAGAGCTCGCTGCGCTGCATGCCCGCCACCAGCAAGATTATGCGGAGCTGCAGGCCATGAAGCTGTCGCTGGATCTGACCCGCGGCAAGCCGTCTGCAGAACAGCTCGATCTGTCCAACCAGGTGCTCAGCCTGCCCGGTGACGATTACCGCGACGAGGAGGGCACCGACACCCGCAACTACGGCGGTTTGCACGGCCTGCCGGGACTGCGTGCCATCTTCGGCGAGCTGCTCGGCATACCTGTGCAGAACTTGATCGCGGGCAACAACTCCAGCCTGGAGTTGATGCACGACCTGGTGGCCTTTTCGCTGTTGTACGGCGGCGTGGACTCGCCGCGGCCTTGGGTTCAGGAGCCGGACGGCATCAAATTCCTGTGTCCGGTCCCCGGCTATGACCGGCACTTCGCGATCTGCGAGACGATGGGCATCGAGATGATCCCGGTCCCGATGCTGCACGACGGCCCGGACGTCGACCTGATCGAGGAGTTGGTTGCCGTCGACCCCGCGATCAAGGGCATGTGGGCGGTGCCGGTGTTCGGCAACCCCACCGGCGTCACGTATTCCTGGGAAACGGTGCGCCGGCTCGTGCAGATGCGGACGGCGGCGCCCGACTTCCGGCTGTTCTGGGACAACGCCTATGCGGTACACACGCTGACGTTGGACTTCGTCCGTCAGGTCGACGTGCTTGGGCTGGCCGCGAAAGCCGGCAACCCGCATCGGCCGTATGTCTTCGCCTCCACCTCGAAGATCACCTTCGCCGGTGCCGGGGTCAGTTTTCTGGGCGGATCGTTGGGCAACATCGCCTGGTACCTGCAATACGCCGCGAAGAAATCGATCGGCCCGGACAAGGTCAACCAGCTGCGGCATCTGCGCTTCTTCGGCGACGCGGACGGGGTGCGCCTGCACATGTTGCGCCACCAGCAGATACTGGCGCCGAAGTTCGCGGCGACACTGGAAATCCTGGACCGCCGGTTGAGCGAATCCAAGATCGCCTCCTGGACCGAGCCCAAGGGTGGGTACTTCGTCAGCCTTGACGTGCTGCCCGGCACGGCGCGGCGGACCGTCGCGCTGGCCAAGGACGCCGGTATCGCGGTCACCGAGGCGGGAGCGTCGTTTCCCTATCGAAAAGACCCCGACGACAAGAACATTCGGGTTGCACCCACCTTTCCGTCGCTGCCGGATCTGCGTAAAGCGGTCGACGGGCTGGCGACCTGTGCGCTGCTCGCGGCATCTGAGTCGCTGCTCGGATTGGCCTCGTCGCCCGCGCACTGAGGGCGTCGGGTGTGAAGTGGCGGCTTCGGGAGTGAAACTACGACCTCGAAGGTGAGCTGAGGGCGGCGCAATCACGGATTTTCCGCCGTGGCTTCACTCGCAAAACCGTGTGTTCACACGCGAAACCGTGGCTTCACACTCGTCGCCCAGCCGTCCGGGTCGTCACCCGTCGCCGGTAGCCTGCTGACGTGGCTCTGTACCGCAAGTATCGACCGGCCTCGTTCGCCGAGGTGGTGGGGCAGGAGCACGTCACCGAGCCGCTGTCCATCGCGCTGGAAGCCGGCCGCATCAACCACGCCTACCTGTTCTCCGGGCCGCGGGGCTGCGGAAAGACGTCATCGGCGCGCATCCTGGCTCGGTCGTTGAACTGCGCGCAGGGTCCGACGGCCAACCCGTGCGGGGTGTGTGACTCGTGCGTGGCGCTGGCGCCGAACGCGCCCGGCAGCATCGACGTCGTCGAACTCGACGCTGCCAGCCACGGCGGCGTCGACGACACCCGCGAGCTGCGCGACCGCGCCTTTTACGCACCGGCACAGTCGCGCTATCGGGTGTTCATCGTCGACGAGGCGCACATGGTGACCACGGCCGGCTTCAACGCGCTACTCAAGATCGTTGAGGAGCCGCCAGAGCACCTGATCTTCATCTTCGCCACCACCGAGCCCGACAAGGTGCTGCCGACCATCCGATCGCGCACCCACCACTACCCGTTCCGCCTGCTGCCGCCGCGCACCATGCGGTCGTTGATCGAGCGGATCTGCAAGCAAGAGGGCGTCATCGTCGACGACGCGGTGTACCCGCTGGTGATCCGGGCCGGCGGTGGTTCGCCGCGTGACACGTTGTCGGTGCTGGACCAGTTGGTGGCCGGGGCCGAGAGCAACCACCTGACCTACCAGCGGGCACTCGGGTTGTTGGGTGCCACCGACGTCGCACTGATCGACGACGCCGTCGACGCGCTCGCCGCAGCAGACGCCGCGGCGTTGTTCGGCGCGGTCGAGGCGGTGATCGACGCCGGCCACGACCCGCGGCGCTTCGCCACCGATCTGCTGGAGCGATTCCGCGATCTCATCGTGTTGCAGGCGGTGCCGGATGCGGCAAGCCGTGGCGTGGTGGATGCGCCCGAGGACGTGCTGGACCGGATGCGAGAGCAAGCGGCCCGGATCGGCCCGGCGACCCTGACCCGCTATGCCGAGGTGGTGCAAGCCGGACTGGGCGAGATGCGCGGAGCGACGGCACCGCGCCTGCTGCTCGAAGTGGTCTGCGCGCGACTGCTGTTGCCGTCGGCCAGTGACGCCGAATCGGCGCTGCTGCAACGCGTCGAACGCATCGAGACCAGGCTGGACATATCGATCCCGGAATCCGCGCCGGCCAAGCCGCCGTCGCAGCCGCGGCGGGCGGCGGCCGCCGAGTCCAAGCGCGCCCCTGAACCGACCACTTCATCGGCGCCGCCGCCACCGCCGACGGAATCAGCCCCCGCGCCAGGTGAACCCAGCGCCGCCGCCGTGCGGACCGTGTGGCAGACCGTGCGCGACAAGGTTCGCCAGCGCAGCCGCACCACCGAAGTCATGCTGGCGGGTGCCACCGTGCGTGCCGTGGAGGACAACACCCTGGTCCTGAGCCATACCTCGGCGCCACTGGCCAAACGGCTGTCCGAGCAACGCAATGCCGACGTCATCGCCGAGGCACTCAAAGATGCGCTGGGTGTGAACTGGCGAGTGCGCTGCGACGCGGGCGCTGCAGAGCCGGCTCAGCCCGCCGCGGTTATCGCTAAGGCGGAAGAGCCTGCCCCCGAATCGGATTCGGCGCAGCGCGACCAAAGCGACGCACCTGACGACAGGGACGAGGAGGAGGAAAGCATGCTCGCCGAAGCGAGCCGCACCGACTCGTCGCAGCCGCGTCGGGACCCTGAGGAAGTCGCCCTGGAACTACTGCAGAACGAACTGGGCGCCCGTCGTATCGAAGGCTGATCGCCACGGGGCTAAGGCGTCCACCAAGGGCGTAACGGCAGATCGTCGTTGCCCCAGGTGTCGACATTGGCCGCCAGCACGTGATGCAGCTGAAGGTTGTTCTGCTCGAACGCCACTCGCGAAGCGGCCATATACAGGCCCCACACTTTTGCGATGGGCAGGCCAACCTCGACGACGGCCTGTTCCCAGTGCTCGACCAGGTTGTGGCACCAGTCGCGCAGCGTCATGGCGTAGTGGTGGCGGAAGTTCTCCTCGTGCAGCACTTCCAGACCGACGTCCTGCACGTCGGTGATGATGCGTCCGGAGCCCGTCAGCTCCCCGTCCGGAAAGACGTAGCGGTCGGTGAATCCACCCGCGAAGGAGGTGGACCGGTTGTCGCGCCGAGTGATGCAGTGGTTGAGCAACAGGCCGCCGGTGCGCAACTTCGACTTGAGGAAACCGAAGTAGGCCGGGTAATTCTTGACGCCGATGTGCTCGGTCAGCCCGATCGACGAAACGGCGTCGAACCCCGTCTCGCGCACGTCGCGATAGTCGGAGTGCCGCACCTCGGCCAAGTCCTGCAGGCCCTCGTTCTCGATCGCCGTCTGCGCCCACTTCGCCTGCTCGGCCGACAGGGTCGCGCCGATGGCCCGCACACCGCGCCGCGCCGCGTAACGCACCATGCCGCCCCAGCCGCAACCGACGTCGAGCAACCGGTCGCCGGGCTTTAACCGCAGCTTCTCGAAAACCAGCCGGTATTTGTTCTCCTGGGCCTCTTCCAGCGTGGCGTCGGCGGTCGGATAGACGGCGCAGGTATAGGTCATCGACGGCCCAAGTACCCATTCGTAGAACGTGTTGGAAACGTCGTAATGGTGGTGGATCGCTTCGGCGTCACGGGTCTTGCTGTGCATGAAGCCGTCCGCGACCCGGCGCCAGCGAGGCGGATTTTCCTGCGGCGGGGGCGCCACCGGCAACAGGTGTTCGACGCCGATCGAGCGCACTACGTTGGCCAGCGTCCGCAACGACGGCCGTTTGAACTCCACCTTGTCGGTCAGCATCTTGAGCAACTCGTACGGGTCACCCGGATGTACGCCGCGCGCCTGCAGGTCCCCGGATACGTAGGCGCGCGCGATGCCGAGCTCGCCGGGCGCCGTCGCGAGGTAGGTGGCGCCGCGGGGGTTGCACAGATCCAAGCCCATCTCGGCGTCATCGCGGCCCGCCGTGCTGCCGTCGTACGCGGTGAACTTGAGCGGATGCTGCCCGCCGGCCGTCAGGACCTCCAGCACTTCCGCCATGGTGAGCTTGCCGGTGGCGGCGCGCTCGGGCTGTCTTGTGGTTGTCATTGTCGTTGCACCGCCTTTGCGTAGAGGTCGAGAAGACGCGAGTCGGGGTCGTAAGTCTTTTTCACGGTGTTGTAGCACTCCCCGCCATAGAGCTGATCAAACTCGTCGCGGGTGTAAAAGGAGTCCGAGTAAAGCGACTTGTGCCCGTCCAGCTCGCTGACCTTGGCCTCGATGCGCCGGTTGGTCGCGCCCTTGTCGGCGCCCGCCGGCACCGACGACCAAAACCCGACGTTGACGAACGTGTGGTCCGGCCTGATCGGGTACAGCGGCCAGCCGGCGTGATCACGCAGCCGCAGCGGGCACAACCACAGCGGCGTGATCGGCACGTTGTCCAGGAACCATGCCAAAAACTCGGTGGTCCGCTCGATCGGCACCTCGACGTCTTGCACCACTCGCTCCCGCGGTGGACGCCCGTTACGTACCTCAATCCGGTCGGCGATGCCGAAGCGCTGATCGAGGGCGACCAGCTTCCAGTAGAAGCTGCTGCGCCGGTACCGGCGCGGCCACCATCGTCGTAAACGCGGGTTCTGCGCCCCGAACGCACGTGAACACCAAAACCAATCGGTGTCCCAGCGCCAGAAGTAGTCGTGGATCGTCAACCGGTCTTCTTTGACGCCGGCGTCGTGCTGAATCGACTGGTAATAGATGTCTTTTCCGGTGTAGTCGCTGACCGGTCCGGGGGTGGTGGTGCGGGTGCCCACGCAGAGGTAGCTTTCGTCGGCGCCGAACACCACCCCGTCCAGATAATCCACCCGGACGCCGTCCAGGCCGCTGGTGTCGACGATGCGTTCCATCGTCGCGATCAGCTCGGCCAGCGAGTGAAATCGGATGTGGCGCAACGTCACAAATGGCGCGACGGGCTCCAGCTCGATCCGCAACCTGGTCGAATATCCCAGCGTCCCATAGGAATTCGGGAACGCGCGGTACAGGTCGGGGTGCTTCTCGGGCGAGACGGTGAGCAATTCGCCCGCGCCGGTGAGGATGTCCATCTCCAGCACCGATTCATGTGGCAGACCGTTGCGGAACGACGCCGACTCGATGCCCAATCCGGTGACGGCGCCGCCGAGGGTGATGGTCTTCAGCTGCGGGACCACCAGCGGCGAAAGCCCGTACGGCAGTGTGGCGGCCACCAGATTCTCGTAGGTGCACATGCCGGCCACGTCCGCGGTGCGGGCGTCGGGATCGATGCTGATCACATCGGTCAGGCCCGAGACGTCCAATCCCGGCGCATCGCTTTTGGCGCGGGCACGGAACAGGTTTGAGGTGGGCTTTGCGAGTCGAACCGTGGCCGTTGCCGGGATGGATCGATAGCTTTCCAGCAGTCGCTGTACGCCCGACGTATGAGCCGACAGGGCGGATCTCGGGGCAGGCACCAGATATACCCTAGTCTCCGACGACATGGCGTGCACCCGCGCGCGATCACGACACGAGGAGTTGCGCCTGATGGGACAGGTGAGCGCAGCAAGCACCATTTTGGTCAATGCTGAGCCCGCGGCCACACTGGCCGCGGTCGCGGATTATCAGAACGTCCGCCCGAAAATCCTCTCCCGGCACTACAGCGAATACGAGGTGCTCGAGGGCGGCCAGGGACAGGGCACCGTCGCCAAGTGGCGGCTGCAGGCCACCGAATCGCGCGTTCGCGACGTGCAGGTCAACGTCGACGTGGCGGGCCACACCGTGATCGAGAAGGACGCGAACTCGTCGATGGTCACCAACTGGACGGTGGCTCCGGCGGGACCGGGGTCCAGCGTCACCGTCAAAACCACCTGGAACGGGGCGGGCGGTGTCAAAGGTTTCTTCGAGAAGACGTTTGCACCGCTGGGGCTGAAGAAGATTCAGGCCGAGGTGCTGGCGAATCTGAAGAAGGAACTGGAGAGTTAGCCCGGCGAGCAGACGCAAAATCCCCTAGATCGGCACGAAAACGGGGGATTTTGCGTCTGTTCGCCAGCTAACGCACTTGGCCCTGGGTAGCCAGGAAACCGGCGATCCCGCGCACCACCGCGTCGGCGTATTTCTGCCTGCCCTCCGGTGACTCCATCAGCGCCGAATCGGCGGGGTTCTTCATATTGCCCAGCTCGACCAATACCGACGGATACTGTGCCAGGTTCAGCCCGGCCAGGTCCGACCGCCCGTAGAGGCCGCCTTGGCCGATGTAGTTGGCCGGTGGGATGCCTGACGCCTGCAGCTGGTCACGCATGATGCGCGCATACTGCACCGACGGTCCGGCTTGCGCGGCGTTGAGCGGCGGGGCCGAGTAGTTGACGTGGAACCCGCGGCCGGACGGCGGGCCGCCATCGGCATGCAAGCTGATGACCGCATTGGGGTGCATCGCGTTGGCCATCTCGGCGCGTTGATCGACGCACGGGCCCAGGGCGTTGTCGTTGGCGCGCGACATCGCGGTCCGGACACCCAGGGCGTTCAGCGCGGCACGGACCCGTAGCGCGGTGTCCCAGGTGAAGGTGTGCTCCGGATAGCCGCTGTTGGTCGACGTCCCGCTGGCCTGACAGTCCTTGGTGCCGCCCCGACCGGTGGGCACCTGCCGGGTGATAGAGGCGTCGTTGGCCCCGTTGTGGCCTGGGTCGATGAACACCACCATGCCGGAGATGTTGGACGGGGCTGCCGTGGCGGCCGGCATGATCGCCGTCGCGGCGGCGATGACGCAGCCGATCAAGCCGAGGATCGTTCTGATGCCGACACGGGAGCCGTCTGGTACGTCCACGGCGCAAACGTAACGGCGCGCGGTCTACGCTGGGTGTTTCGAATCGCCCGACTACCGCAGGCGAAACCAACTCGAGACCAAGATGCGAGGGGACTGTCATGCAACCCGGAGGCGATATGTCGGCACTGCTCGCCCAGGCGCAGCAGATGCAGCAAAAGCTGATGGAAGCCCAACAGCAGCTGGCCAACGCCGAGCTGCTCGGCCAGGCCGGCGGTGGTCTGGTCAAGGTCCTCGTCAAGGGCAGCGGCGAGGTGGTCTCCGTGACGATCGACCCCAAAGTCGTCGACCCGTCGGACATCGAGACCTTGCAGGACTTGATCGTCGGCGCCATGGCCGACGCGTCCAAGCAGGTCACCAAGATGGCCCAGGAGCGGTTGGGCGCCCTGGCCGGTGCCATGGCGCCACCCAACCCGCCGAACCCACCGGGTGTGCCTGGCGTCGGCGGGCCCTGACCCGTGTTTGAAGGACCCGTCCAGGATCTGATCGACGAGCTCGGCAAGCTGCCGGGTATCGGGCCCAAGAGTGCCCAGCGCATCGCCTTTCATCTGTTGTCGGTCGAACCGCCGGAGATCGACCGGCTGACGGCGGTGTTGGCGAAAGTACGTGAGGGCGTGCAGTTCTGCGCGGTATGCGGCAACGTTTCCGACAACGAGCGGTGCAGAATTTGTGCCGATACCCGTAGAGATGCGTCGGTGGTTTGCGTCGTCGAGGAGCCGAAGGATATTCAAGCCATCGAGCGGACCCGTGAGTTCCGCGGCCGCTACCACGTCCTGGGCGGAGCGCTGGATCCGCTGTCCGGGATCGGTCCCGAACAGCTGCGCATCCGCGAGTTGCTGAGCCGCATCGGTGAGCGGGTCGACGGCGTCGACATCACCGAGGTGATCATCGCCACCGACCCGAACACCGAGGGCGAGGCGACCGCGACCTACCTGGTTCGCATGCTGCGCGATATTCCGGGCCTGACCGTGACGCGAATCGCCTCCGGACTGCCGATGGGCGGCGACTTGGAATTCGCCGACGAGTTGACGCTCGGGCGCGCGCTGACTGGCCGCCGCGCCATGGTTTGATCGGCGTTTCGGTCTGATCGGCGTTTCGGTCTGATCGGCGTTTCGCCGAGCCTGTAGTTTTGCAGGCTTCTTCTCGCACTTTCCCTGCAGATTTACAGCCTCAGCGAGTTGTCGGTCCTTACTGCCAACATTTTCAAAATGGCGACGGTGTTCATCGGTACGGGGGAAGCGACTCGGCATGAGCTGCAACGGTGGTATCGCCCGGTTTATCCGGGCGTCTATGTGCCGAAGGGTCATGACCTGTCCCTGCGAGACCGGATGACCGCCGCGTGGTTGTGGTCCGGCCGCCGAGCGGTCATCGCTGGGGTCGCCGCTTCAGCACTGCACGGTGCGCGCTGGGTGGACGTCGACACCCCGATCGAGCTGATCTGGTCGAACACCCGGCCGCCGCGCGGGCTCGTCGCACGTGACGAGAAGGTGAGTGACGACGAGATCACCCATGCGCTGGGTCTGCCGGTCACCACGCCGGCGCGGACGGCGTACGACCTCGGTCGCCACCTGCCGCGAGGCCACGCTTTGGAGCGGATGGATGCCTTGATGCGAGCGACGCCGTTTTCCAACGAGGACGTGCTGTTGCTCGCCAAGCGTCACGCGTGGGCCCGTGGGGTCCGGCGGCTGCGGGCGGTCCTGCCGCTGGTCGACGGCGGTGCAGCGTCGCCGAAGGAAACCTGGCTGCGACTGCTGTTGATCGACGCGGGCTTCCCCGTGCCCACCACGCAGATTCCAGTGCATGAGAATTGGCGACTGGTTGCCGTGCTGGATATGGGTTGGGACGAGTACGGGGTAGCGGCCGAGTACGACGGTGACCAGCATCGCAGCGACCGTCGTCAGTACGTCCACGACCAGCGGCGGATGCGCAAAATCGAGAAGTCGGGTTGGATCGACATTCGGGTGATCGCCGAAGACACACCCGACGACATCGTGAGTCGAGTGCGGCAAGCAATGGTGAGCAGGGGATGGCGACCCTAGCTTTTAGCGTGCGGATAGCCGCTCGCGGCGCAGCAGATCCACCTCGGGTAGCTCTAGCGGCGCCAGCTCGCCCACCACCTGGGAAAGCAGCAGGTCGGCGAGCTCTGGGTTACGGGCCAGGCACGGTCCGTGCATGTAGGTCGCGACGACGGTCCCCTGAATTGCGCCGTCGAAGCCGTCCCCGATCCGGTTGCCGGCACCCTTGATCACCTCGCCGAGCGGGGACGCCGCTGCGCCCAGGACGGTGCCGCCGCGATGGTTCTCGAAGCCGGTGAGGGGTTCGGTCAACCCGGCCAGCAGCGGCTTGCTGACCAGCTCGCCGATGGTGCGCGATTCCTGTGGCGACGTGGTCAGATCCAGCAACCCGACTCCCTCGACCCGTTCGCCCGCAGACGTCTCATACCAGTGCCCCAGCACCTGGATCGCCGCGCAAATGGCCAGCACGGGCGCACCGCGCCCGGCCGCACGCTGCAGGCCCGGGTATCGGATCAGGTGCCGAGTGGCCAGACGCTGGGCGTAGTCTTCGGCACCGCCCAGCGTGTACAGGTCCAGTGACTCCGGTACCGGTTCGGCGAGCGTGATTTCGACGATCTCGGCCGCGATGCCGCGCAAGAGCAGTCGTTGGCGCAGCACCACGGCGTTACCGCCGTCGCCATAGGTGCCCATCACGTCGGGCAGTACCAGCCCGATTCGCACGGTCGACTCAGCCACGGCGCATCAACTTTCGCTGCAGCTGAAGGAAAGCGGTGTAGTTGGCGACGACCTCGACCCGCCCGGGTGGGCACGACGCGATGGCGGCCAGTGTGTCGTGCACCAGCGTGTGCGGCACACCCGCGTATCCCAGACGCACCGCCAGATCGGTGCCGCGCTCGCCGGCGGCGACCACCGGGGTTGCTCTGCAGGTCTCCGCGAAGTGCTCGAAGCGCACATCCCACAGCCAGGACAGGTCCTCGCCATCAGGAATCTGCCCGTTGACCGCGATGACCACGCCGTCCGCGGTTTCGTCGACCATCGACAGTGCTTCCTGCCAGCCGGCCGGATTCTTGGCCAACAGGATCCGCGCCTCATGCGGACCGACATGCACGGTCCGGTAACGGCCGGCAACTTCGTCGACGCCGGAGACCGCCGCGACGGCTTCAGCCGGATCGGCGCCCAGCGCGACGGCAGCGGCGACGGCCTGAGCGGCATTCCCGCGGTTGACCGCGCCGGGTAGTGCCAGGTGCATCGGCAACGCCAGCCCGTCGGGCCCGTAGAGGGTGTCGTCGTCGAACCACCAGTCGGGACACGGCCGCTTGAAGTCGGCGCCGGTGCTGTGCCACTGACCGCCCTCGCGGACGATCACCTCGCCGCTGCGCGGACAGCTCACCGAGTCGTTCGACCATGAGCCGCCGGCCGCCACCCACACCACGTTGGGGCTGTCGTACGCCGCCGATGCCATCAGCACGTCGTCGCAGTTGGCGACCACGACGGCTTTCGGGTGTCCGGCCAACCCCGCCCGCAGGGTTCGTTCGATGACGTTGATCTCGCCGACGCGATCCAGCTGGTCGCGCGACAGGTTGAGCAAGACGACGGCGGCCGGTTCGACCGCGTCGGACACGTGCGGCACATGCATCTCGTCGACCTCGAGAGCTGCGAGTGTGGCCCGGCGGTTGGCGGCCAGCGCGGCTACCAGGCCGGCGTCCATATTGGCGCCCTCGGCATTGGTCGCCACCGCACCCAGCGTCCCCAGCGCGGCAGCGACCATGCGGGTCGTCGTCGACTTGCCGTTGGTGCCGGTCACGATGACCGTGCGCCGTCCGACCCCGAGCTGGCGCAGCACCGAGCGGTCCAGCGTCATCGCGACCAGGCCGCCGATCATCGCCCCGGCGCCGCGTCCCGTTACTCGTGACGCCCAGCGCGCGCTGGCCCCCGCGGCCAGGGCCAGACGAGCACGGGTGGTAACCACCCGCGCAGTTTAAGGGCGATCGCAAGCGCGGCGCTTGGCGCCGGGCGCGGCGGGTCGCCCTCATCTACTTGAGCGCGATCGCAAGCGCGGCGCTTGGCGCCGGGCGCGGCGGGTCGCCGTTGTATGGCACCGAATCAGGTCGCCGGCGCGTGGATCTGCTGCACGCTGCCGTCGGCGCCGACAGTGATGTAGCCGCTCTTGCCGTTGTCGTCGGAGAGATGGATTTCGAGCGCCAGGCCGCCCCCCTTGGCAGCCCTCGCCGAGGGCCGCGTCCAGCAACTGGCAAGTGTTGTTGCGGTCGTCGTCCGTCGCCCTGGTGTATGACCCGGCCACCTGCACGATCGTAGGTCTTGGCGAAGAAGAATGATGGCAAAGCAAGCAGACACGATGCGCAGGAACCGGGCGATGTCGGTCGGGCGTGCCATCCTCAAGCCATGAGCCACATCTGGGGACGGCCGGCCCGCCACCCGGACGAGGGTTGGGCCGTCATCGACGTCGAGACCTCGGGTTTTCGCCCGGGACAGGCGCGGGTCATCAGCATCGCGGCTCTCGGCCTCGACGCCGACGGCCGGGTGGAACAATCGGTGGTCAGCCTGCTCAACCCCGGCGTCGACCCCGGACCCACCCATGTGCACGGCCTGACCGCCTCGATGCTGGAAGATCAGCCGCAGTTCGCCGACATCGTCGGGGACCTGGTTGAAGTGCTGCGCGGTCGCACGCTGGTGGCCCACAATGTCGCGTTCGACTACGCGTTCCTTGCCGCCGAGGCCGAGTTCGCCGAAGCCGAACTTCCGGTCGACACGGTCATGTGCACCGTCGAGCTGGCTCGCCGGCTGAACCTCGGCATCGACAATTTGCGGCTGGAAACGCTGGCGGCGCACTGGGGTGTGAGCCAGCGGCGCCCGCACGACGCCTTCGACGACGCGACGGTGCTGACCGGTGTGCTGGCCGCTGCGTTGCGGCGGGCGCGGGAACGCGACATCTGGCTGCCGGTGCATCCGGTGACGCGACGCCGCTGGCCCAACGGCCGGGTGACCCACGACGAGCTGCGACCGCTCAAGGCGCTGGCGTCCCGGTTGCCCTGTCCCTATCTCAACCCGGGCCGGTATGTTCGCGGCAGGCCGCTTGTCCAGGGCATGCGAGTGGCGCTGGCCGCCGAGGTGAGACGCACCCACGAGGAGCTGGTCGAGCGGATCCTGCACGCCGGGCTGGCGTACAGCGACGCCGTCGACGTCGAGACCTCGCTGGTGGTTTGCAACGAAAACGCTCCGGAGCAGGGCAAGGGCTATCACGCGCTGCAGTTGGGGGTGCCCGTGGTCTCCGACGCGCACTTCATGGACAGCGTCGACTCCGTCGTCAGTGGTTGCACCATGGAGGAATTCACGCCGATGGTCGACGAGCAGTTCGCGCTGTTCTGACTATTGCGGGCGCCCTACTTCGTAGCTGCCCGCATCATCGGTGAACCGGACGGGAAATTGCCATCGCACGCTGTCGATGGTCGCCTCGCAGGTGAACGTCGTCCCCTTCTTGACGGTGGGGTTGTGCCCGCCATTGCAAACGACGCCGTCGACGTTCTTGGCCCCGTAGCCGCCGGGGTCGACCAGAAGTTGTTCGATGCCGGCCTGCGCCTGACGGACGTCGAGCTGACGGCCGAGGAAAAAGCCGGGAGCGGCGAACCCCAATATCAGCACCACCGCAGCGACCATGCTGCAAACGACACCAGCGCTGAGCAGAAGGACCCGGTTCGACTGGCCGCCAGACGCTGGACGGTAACCAGCGACAGCGGTCGGGGATCCGAAATAACTGGGCGGTGGGGGGCCAACCGGGAGCATCACCGGAGCCCAGAGAGCCACCGGCCGATGCGGCAAGGCGTGAGGCGGGGGCGCGAACCGAACGGGGGCGATTAATCCGTGTGGTGCATTCACTGTCCGACCTTGGAGCTGGCGCGTTGTTGACTCGCCTATCATACAGCATTTCCGTAGCGGTGCATCGATTAAATCGATGCACCGCGCTCATCAGGTCGTCGTCAGCTGAGCGATGAGTGTCGTGAGCGCCTCGGCTGCTTCCTGCGGTATCGGGCGATCGGCCTCGGCATCTTCGAGGACGTCGATCGGCAGACCGGCGGCGGTCGCGGCCTCTTCCAGGCTGATTTCGGCACGGTGGCGGGCCCCGTGCAGCCGCTGACCCAACGTCGCCCGGGGGGACCCCGCAGCCCGGGTCATCAGGTCGTTGTAGGTGCGGCGCACGCTGCTCAGCGCCAAGACGACCGACGGCGTGCCCTTGGCATTACGCGCGGCGTTGGCTGCCACCTTCTCCAGTTTTCGCAGATCAGCGAGGATGCTGCCGACGCGGGGCGTGAAGTCGGGATCGGACGGTTCCGGCAGGGCCGAGATGGCCGACGTGATGCTGTGCATGGCCAACTCCACAGCCTCGGCCATCAGCGGCGCCCGCACGGTGTCGCTGAACGCTTCGGTGGCCTGATCGGACGGGACGGCGGCCGGCGCCCCGGGCGCGGCGGCGGCTCCGCTGCGGATGCGCGCAATGGTGCCCGGCGGCCAGTTCAGCACCTTCTCCAACTTCGACAGCGTCGCGCGTCGCGGCCAGCTGCGGCCTTTCTCGAAAGCGATCAAGGTGCCGGCATTAATCACCTTGTCTCGGGCCAGGCTGCGCTGCGTGATCTCCAGCTCGTTGCGTCGAGCCGCCACCGCGCGACCGGCGCGCGCGACACCCGGATCCGTCTCCTCTCCCCACCATTCGTCCTCGTCGGGTTCGGCCACGTCGAGCACACCGGTGACTTCGACTGAGTCGTCGGCCGATTCGCCAGGCGTCAGGCTCACCGGGATGCCGTCGGGAGCGCCCAGATGAATCGTGGTGGGGCCGGTGACCAGCACTGAGCTGCGGCGCACGCCGTCGAGGTACATCCCGTTGGTGCTGGTGTCGATGGCTTCCCAGCCGTCGCGGCGCGGTTCCAGTCGGACATGCCAACGGGAGATCCGGTCGTCGCTGATGCGCATGGCCGCCGAGGCATCTCGGCCGATGACGGCGACGCCGGTTCGCGGGTCAAGGGTCTGCGTGTCTTGCCCGATTCGTACCGCCAGCGGCGGTGCGATTGCCGGCGCACCGTGGTCGATCGTCAACACCTACTCCCGAGGGTCGCTGCAAGCTGCGCCTACAGATGCTACATCTTTCCTGGGACGTGAACGGCGGCTGAATCGCCAACCGTTGTCGTTTAGCTTCCGCATCGTAAGGCTTGGCACCAGGGACAACGCCGACGTCTGGTCGCTGGACACCGGACTCTTCGCGCACTTCAATCCACCGCTGGGGATCACCGATCCCGTCGAAGCGTAGCTGCTACGTATTTAATGTTGCATTAGCGCGGTGCTTCGTTTACAGTCGTGGCATCCGTGCGCGGGAGAGCGATTCCCGAAGGGAGAAATCCACCATGACGACCAACGTCTCCGCATCCCGTGACCGTGCCGCAAGGCGCGTTCCCCGGCGGACAAGTCGAGCCGCCGCCGGTCTGCGCGGTGCGACGTTCGCGGCCATCGGCTTGTGCTTGTTGTTGACCGGGTGCTCTGTCACCACCGCCGGCCGGCCGACCGCCGCGCCCGACCTCGGTCGTTGGCAGCCTCCCCCGATTCAGCCCGCGCAACTCGACGGCCTGCTGCTCTCCCCGGGCGAAATCAACGCCATCGGCGGATCGACCGACTTGACGCTGCGCAGCACGCTCTCGCAGATGGCCGCTGACGACGAGAATCTCGTGGGCCGCAGTTGCCTGGACATCTATTCGCCGATCCAGGAAACGGTCTACCGCGACAGCAGCTGGAACGTGGTGACCGGACAACTGCTCAACGACGCCCGACCGGAGGGCAGTGCGCGTCATGCGGTCATTCAAGGACTGGTGAGTTTCCCGGACGCGGAAGCGGCCAAGCAATTCTTCCGACAGGCCGAACAACGATGGTCCGCGTGCTCTGGCAGATCCGCCTTCGTCGTCCGGCCGGGCCGTCGGATGGTCGCCTGGTCATTTCGCGACGTGGAGACCAACGAAAACACTTTGACCGCCACGCAGATCCCCAGCTTCAGCGACGGCTACACCTGTCAGCGAGCGATGGGACTGCGCAACAACGTGATTATCGACGTGCTGTGGTGCGGGTTCGGCACCACAAACCAAGCGGCCGAGGTGGTCGGCAAGATCGCTGCCGCGGTGTCACATACCTAAGCCGTAGCGAGTGCCCGGTTGACGGCCGACACCACGGCGCGCAGCGACGCCGTCGTGATCGACGGTGCTATCCCCACACCCCACACCGTCCGGCCTTCGATGGAAGCCTCGACGTAGGCCGCTGCCTGAGCGTCACCGCCGGAACTCATCGCGTGCTCGGAGTAGTCCAGGACCGCGACCTTGAAGCCGACGGTGCCCAGCGCATCCACGAAAGCGTCCACCGGGCCATTGCCGGAGCCGCTGATCTCGGTCTCCACCCCGTTGATCTTCACCGTCGCGGTAATGCTGGTCGGGCCGGTGTCGTCCTCGGGCGCATCGACGCGCTGCCGCATGCGTTCCAGCGGCAGTATCGGTGCCAGGTATTCCTCGGAGAACGCGTCCCACATCTCCTTCGGCGAGACCTCGCCACCTTCCCCGTCGGCGATCTTCTGAATCACCTGGGAGAACTCGATCTGTAGCCGTCGCGGCAGGACCAGGCCGTGATCGGCTTTCATGATGTAGGCCACCCCGCCCTTGCCGGACTGCGAGTTGACCCGGATCACCGCCTCATAGGTGCGCCCGACGTCTTTGGGATCGATCGGCAGGTATGGCACCTGCCACAGGATGTCCTCGACGTCGGCGTCGGCGGCGTCCGCATCGACTTTCATCGCGTCCAGGCCCTTGTTGATGGCGTCCTGATGGCTGCCCGAGAACGCGGTGTAGACCAGGTCACCGCCGTAGGGGTGACGCTCGTGGACCGGCAGCTGGTTGCAGTACTCCACCGTGCGCCGGATCTCGTCGATATTGGAAAAGTCGATCTGCGGGTCCACACCGCGGGAGAACAGGTTCAGCCCGAGGGTGACCAGGCAGACGTTGCCGGTGCGCTCGCCGTTGCCGAACAGGCAGCCCTCGATTCGGTCGGCGCCGGCGGCGAAGCCCAATTCGGCTGCGGCGACGGCGGTTCCGCGGTCGTTGTGCGGATGCAGGCTGAGGATGACGGAGTCCCGGTTGGCCAGGTTGCGGCTCATCCACTCGATCGAATCGGCGTAGACGTTGGGGGTGGCCATCTCGACGGTGGCCGGCAGGTTGAAGATGATCGGGTTGTCCGGCGTCGGCTGGATGACCTCGGCCACGGCGTCACACACCTGCTTGGCGTACTCCAATTCGGTTCCGGTGTAAGACTCCGGCGAGTACTCGAACCGCCACCGTGTGCCGGGATATTTGGCGGCTTCCTCGACGCACTTGCGGGCCCCGTCGGTCGCAATGGCCTGCACCGCGGGCCGGTCGGCCTGAAACACCACTCGGCGCTGCAGGATCGACGTCGAGTTGTAGAAGTGCACGATGGCCTGCGGCGCTCCCTCGCACGCTTCGAAGGTGCGCTCGATCAGCTCGGGCCGGCATTGGGTCAGCACCTGAATGGTGACGTCGTCGGGTATCACGCCCTCGGTGATGATCTCGCGGACAAAGTCGAAGTCGGTCTGGCTGGCTGACGGGAACCCGACTTCGATCTCCTTGTAGCCCATGCGAACCAGCAGGTCGAACATGCGGCGCTTGCGAGCGGGACTCATTGGGTCGATCAGGGCCTGATTGCCGTCCCGCAGGTCGACCGCGCACCACAGGGGAGCATGAGTGATGACCTTGTCGGGCCAGGTGCGGTCGGGCAGAGTGATCGGCTCGACTTCGTCGGCGAACGGCCGGTATCGGTGGATCGGCATGGACGAAGCCCGTTGAGGGTTCCATACCGGCTGACCGGGCCTGGGCGGCCCGGCGGGTTTTACGACGCTGCGAGCATTTGCGGACTCGATATAGGCGTCAGGTAAATCGAAACTGGTCACGGTAGTTGCTCCGGGGATGTGAGAAGGAACCTCAGACCGGCGCATCGCCAACGCCCGCGACGGGAAGCCGGTCTGGATCAGACCCCGTCGCGGCGTCCGAGGAGGAGCACCCGCTGCACGTCAAGAACTCTACCGCGATCCGTTCCGTGGCCAAAACCGCGCGTGAGCGCCGAACGTGTGGCCTATGGACGAACTGAGCTAGATTTTCGTCTCTAGAGCCCACGCTCGGCACCGTGAGAGCCCGGAAAACCGGGATGCGCCGCCAAGTATCCTGTTGTGGACTTAATCCAGCACCATCACTCGAACTCCGAGACAGGACAGCTCAGTGGCGCTCGTCGTGCAGAAGTACGGCGGATCCTCGGTGTCCGACGCCGACCGAATCCGTCGAGTTGCCGAGCGCATCGTGGAGACCAAGAAGCAGGGCAACGACGTGGTGGTCGTAGTTTCTGCGATGGGCGACACCACCGACGACCTGCTCGACCTGGCTCAGCAAGTCTGCCCCGTCCCGCCACCCCGGGAACTGGACATGTTGCTGACGGCAGGTGAACGCATTTCCAATGCGCTGGTCGCGATGGCGATCGAATCGCTGGGCGCCAAAGCCCGCTCGTTCACCGGTTCGCAGGCCGGCGTGATCACCACCGGCACCCACGGCAACGCGAAAATCATCGACGTCACGCCGGGACGGCTGCAGGCAGCGCTGGACGAAGGGCGCGTTGTCCTGGTGGCCGGATTCCAAGGCGTCAGCCAGGACACCCGCGACGTCACCACGCTGGGCCGTGGCGGCTCTGACACCACGGCGGTCGCGTTGGCGTCGGCTCTGCACGCCGACGTTTGCGAGATTTACACCGACGTGGACGGCATCTTCACCGCGGACCCGCGGATCGTGCCCAACGCCCGCAAGCTCGACACGGTCACCTTCGAGGAGATGCTCGAGATGGCGGCATGCGGGGCCAAGGTGCTGATGCTGCGCTGCGTGGAATACGCCCGTCGCTACAACATGCCGGTGCATGTCCGGTCCTCGTATTCGGACAAGCTGGGCACCGTCGTCGTCGGATCGATCAAGGACATACCCATGGAAGACCCCATTCTGACCGGTGTAGCCCACGACCGCAGCGAGGCCAAGGTGACCATCGTCGGGATCCCCGACATCCCGGGCTATGCGGCCAAAGTGTTCCGCGCGGTCGCCGACGCCGACGTCAACATCGACATGGTGTTGCAGAACGTGTCCAAGGTCGAGGACGGCAAGACCGACATCACGTTCACCTGTTCACGCGACATCGGCCCCACCGCGGTGGCCAAGCTGGACTCGCTCAAAGAGGAGATCGGCTTCACCCAACTGCTCTACGACGACCACATCGGCAAGGTGTCGCTGATCGGCGCGGGAATGCGCAGCCACCCCGGCGTCACCGCCACCTTCTGTGAGGCGCTGGCCGCCGTCGGGGTCAACATCGATCTGATTTCCACCTCGGAGATCCGCATCTCGGTGCTATGCCGCGACACCGAACTCGACAAGGCCGTCGTGGCGCTGCACGAGGCATTCGGCCTGGGCGGGACGGAGAAGGCGACGGTGTACGCAGGGACGGGTAGGTAAATGGTTGCCATAGGCGTAGTGGGAGCGACCGGCCAGGTGGGTCAGGTCATGCGCGCCCTGCTCGACGAGCGCGACTTCCCGGCGGACACGGTGCGGTTCTTCGCGTCCGCCCGTTCACAAGGCCGCAAGTTGCCTTTCCGCGGCCAGGAGATCGAGGTCGAAGACGCCGCGACCGCCGACCCGACCGGTTTGGACGTCGCGCTGTTCTCGGCCGGCAAGACAACGTCGTTGGCGCAGGCGCCGCGCTTCGCCGCCGCCGGCGTGACGGTGATCGACAACTCTTCGGCGTGGCGCAAGGACCCCGACGTGCCGTTGGTGGTTTCTGAGGTGAACTTCTCGCGCGACGCACATCGTCGACCCAAGGGCATCATCGCGAACCCGAACTGCACCACGATGGTGGCGATGCCGGTGCTCAAGGTGCTGCACGACGAAGCCGAGCTGGTACGCATGGTCGCCTCGACGTATCAAGCGGTTTCCGGGACCGGTGTGGCCGGGGTCGCGGAGTTGACGGCGCAGGCCCGTGCGGTGGTCGACGACGCGGAGCGGCTGGTGCACGACGGCAGCGCTGTGGAGTTTCCGCCGCCCGATGCCTACGTTGCGCCGATCGCGTTCAACGTGTTGCCGCTGGCCGGTTCCCTGGTGGACGACGGTTCCGGGGAAACCGACGAGGACCAGAAGCTGCGTCACGAAAGCCGCAAGATTCTGGGCATCCCCGATCTGAAGGTCAGCGGCACCTGTGTGCGGGTGCCGGTGTACACCGGGCACTCGCTGTCCATCAACGCCGAGTTCGCCCGGCCACTATCGCCCGAACGAGCGCGTGAACTGCTCGACGGCGCCCCGGGCGTGCAGCTGGCCGATGTGCCGAATCCGTTGGCAGCGGCGGGAATTGACGATTCATTGGTCGGGCGCATTCGCCGTGACCCGGGGGTGCCGGACGGGCGAGGGCTGGCGCTGTTCATCTCGGGTGACAACTTGCGTAAGGGCGCGGCGTTGAACACCATCCAGATCGCCGAGCTGCTGACCGCTGAATTGTGATCTGCGGGTGAAGTTCGCCCGCCCGTTGTCGCGATGTTCGCTGTTGGTAGCGTCTTTCCTTGTCCCGCAATGTGTTTGGGGACTTTGGGCTGCCGGCGCCGATCCGCCGGTGCCGAGTCCGCAGCCGATCCTGCAGCCGTTGGCGCCGGGTGAGGTGGTACGCATCGGGCCGACCGCGGGCACCGGAACCCCCACCGGCGACTACGGCATCGGCGCCACCGACCTGTGTGAGTTCGTCGAGTTTCCCGCGCAGCTGCTGCAGGTCTGCGGCGACAGCTTCGCCGGCCAGGGCGTCGGGTTCGGAGGCTGGTATTCGCCGGTTGCGCTGCATGTCGACACCGCATCGGTCGACGACCCCGCCGGGGTGCGCTATACCGGAGTCACCGGAATCAGCCAACCGCTGTTGGCCGATCCCACGCCGCCGGGAGACTCACAGCTACCCGCCGGGGTAGTGCAGATAAATCGGCACAACTACCTGATGGTGACCACCACCCACAACCTCGAACCGCAGAACTCGCGGCTGGTCATGCCGGTGCCGGCGCGCGCCGGCTGGCAGACCATTGCCGGGTCTCGTCGCGATGCGTCGTACCAGGGCGGTCGCCAAACACAGATCAGCGGATATTACGACCCGATTCCCACCCCCGAATCGCCGAGCGGATGGGTCTACATCGTGGCCAACAGCTTCACCCGCAGAGACCCGGTCATGCTCTACCGCGCGACCCCGCAGACCTTCATCGACCGGTCCCGGTGGCAGGGCTGGGCGGCGGGACCCGGTGGCGGCTGGAACAGGCCGCCGACGCCGCTGTGGCCCGACAAGGTGGGCGAGATGTGTATCCGCCAAATCGACGGTAAGACCGTGCTGTCGTATTTCAATGCCAGCACGGGCGACATGGAGGTCCGGGTGGCCAACGATCCCACGTCGCTGGGTGATGCGCCGGTGACCACGGTGGTGCAGCACGACGAGTGGCCCGATCCCGCCGAAAGCCTGCCGCCGCCCTACGACAATCGCCTCGCCCAGCCGTACGGCGGGTATATCTCACCCGGTTCCACCCTCGACGAACTGCGAATCTTCGTCAGCCAGTGGGACACTCGCGCGCGCGTGAGTGCGCCGTATCGGGTGATTCAGTTCGCCGTCAACCCCTTCAAGCCTTAGCCGGCGTGGAGCCCCTTTCGTCGGGCATCAAGCTGGCGGCGCGGGAGGCTCCTCTTCCTGAGGTGCGGCGGCAAAGTCGAATCCGCATTCAGGGCAGACCACAAGGTCGTTCTCCACATTTCGTCCACAGGCAGGGCAAGTTCGTTTGCTCCGGTCAACCACCCATAGGACGCCGAGAAGCACATCGACACAGAGGAAGATGAAAATCCCCATACCGATTCCCGTGCCGATTGTTCCGCCAGATCTGCACACATCGGAGTGTTGGTCGGGCGGACAGGCACCGAAACCTGCGACGACTTTGACGACCAGCCACGTGACGAACAAAACCTGCACCACGATGATGAACCAGGTAATCGGGCGCCATGACGACACGGGTGCATCCTCCTTTCGTTTCCTGGCCTATTGGCAAGGCGCCCTTGGGGTTACGAGGTTAAAGTCCCGGCCGACAGGTGGGCTCGCTGAACTTGCAGGGCGGAAGGTCGCAAGTCAAGGCAGATCGGTATCTCGAGCACCTCCACACCGGCCTCGATTTCCTTCCACACTGAATGCGGAAGAGCGCATGACTTCGCCCGATTCGTCGAAGCCTAAACGCCTGCGCGGTTAGTTACATCGGGAATTGCGAAATGCCGTGCAGGTGGCTGGCGTCGCGTTGATCGCCGTCGTCGTCATCATGGTGCTGGCATTCGTCAACATCAGCCCTAAACCGTGAACCCGCCATCGCTGCGGACGGGCGATTTGGTTCTCCGCTCCCATCTGGCCGTTCCAAGGATTGCCAGGACAAATCGGTAGGAGAAAGGTATCCGGTGAAACCGGTGGCGCCGCCCGGGGTGCCGCCCTGACTTGAGGCGGGCTGACCGTGTACGCGCGCTCTACCACCATTCAGGCGCAACCCGCGTCGATCGACGCTGGAATTGCGCATTTTCGCGAATCGACCTGGCCCGTGCTCCGGAGCATCGACGGTTGTCTCGGTATGGCGGTGTTGGTCGATCGTCGGTCGGGCAGATGCATTTCGATCAACTCGTGGCGGACCATCGAAGCGATGCACGCGAGCACCCCCCAGATGCAGCCGCAGAATAAGCGAGCCGCCCAGATCCTCGGCGGCTCGCCCATCGACAACCTATGGCAGATCGCGGTTGTGCGCCGCGACGACGGCTCAGGCCCCGGTGCGTGCGTGCGTTCCACCTGGCTCAAAGCCCGGCCCGAGCAGTTCGACAGCGCTATTGATTTCTACCAGCGGGAAATGCTGCCGGCGATCGAGCATTTTGCTGGATTCTGCAACGCCAGCCTGATGGTCGACCCCACAGCCGCGCGGGCGGTGGCATCCGTGACATTTGACAGCGCCGAAACGATGCGCCAAAGCGCGAAGGAAACCGACGAGATGCGCACGGCCATGCGTCGCGACCTGGGCCTCGATCAGGACGACGTCGGCGAGTTCGAGCTGGCGCTCGCTTACCTCACGGCGCCCAGGCAGGTCTGAGCCGGGGATCGCAACTCGAGAGTTCAGCTCATAGCTACTGCTTAAGTAGCGCATAGCCGCCACTACTGTTAACCCAGGCATCATCCGTCTCATGACTGAATCACCTGAAACCCCCACAGTGCGGCGATCAACCGCGACCGCACCCGATCCCGTCGTCGACGAACCCGTCCGCAGAGTCCCCAGGGTCTTTTTGGGCGCGGCCTGGGTCGCCATCGTTGCCGGGATCGTGTTCATCGTCGCGGTCATCTTCTTCACCGGCTATAGCCTCGGACGACACGCCGGCCACGGCGGTTACCACCACGGCCATCACAAGCATCACGGGATGATGTGGCACCGGCACGGCCAAGGCGGTGGACCCGGCGCGACCACGCCGGGTAACGCTCCGTCGGTGTCGCCCTCGCCCGGACCCAGCCAGATCCCGTCGTCGGTGTCGCCGACGCCCTCGCGCTGAGGCGCCACACAATCCAGTTCCCCACCGGGTACGAGGAACCCCGGCAACCCCACAACCAGTAGCCCGGCGCTCGCCTGAGCACCGGGCTAATGGTTATCCGCTGTAGTCGATCCGCGAAGCCTGATTCACGGCAAGTTCGTTTGTCGGCGCTTGCGCCCCGGGGCAGTATTGCAAGGCATGAGCGAAACACCTGAACCGTCGAGCCCGCCGACCGCGGTCGCTACCGCTGCTCCGCCGCCACCGCCATGGGAGCCGCCCCGCCTCTATTCCGTTGCGGCGTGGGTGGTGATCGTCGCCGGGATCGTTTTCATTCTCTCGACCGTATTCTTCACTGGCGCAGTGGTTTTCGGCTCTCTTCAGCATTGCCATCACCGCTATCACCATGGCATGTACCGGCCCTGGGGGCCGCCGGGGCCCGGCGGCGGACCTTGGCAGTGGGGTCCCCCTGGACCCGGCATGCCGGGCATGAGCCCCAGCGCTCCCGGCGGGCCGGGTGGTCCCGCTCAGTCGCCGACGACTCCCGCTCCGCCGTCTGCTTCGAGCGCGCCACCGCGTCCTTAATCCGTCGAGGCCAAGCCAGAATCTCTTGGCGCACAACATGATTGGTCAGCTCGCCGATACATCAGGGAGTCGGTGCTGACGCGTGATTGCCGCGCCTGGCATGATCGAAACCTATGACAATCGAAGTCGTTTACACCACCGCATCCACCGCGACCGGCGGCGGCCGCGACGGCCACGTGAAGTCCGACGACGGCCGCATCGACTTGGAGACCAGGCCACCGAAGGCGATGGGCGGCAGCGGCGAGGGCACCAACCCCGAGCAGCTGTTCTCCGCCGGTTACGCCGCTTGCTTCCTGGGTGCGCTGCGGTTGGTCGCCGGCAGGGCGAAGGTCAACCTCGACGACGCCACCAACGTCACTGTCGAGGTCGGGTTCGGCAAGGACTCCGAGGGAGGTTTCGGCCTTACCGGCAAGATCGTCGGCTACCTGCCGGGCCTGGATCAAAGCGCCGCTCAGGATTTGGTCGAGCAAGCACATCAGGTGTGCCCGTACTCCAAAGCCACCCGAGGCAACATCGACGTCGAAGTTTCGGCCAAGGTTTAGCCAGTGCGCGTCGCCGTCCCGACGGTGAGCCTGGGCCTGGCCCTCTGCGCAGCGGTCCCCGTCGCGCACGCCCACCCGTCGGATCCGGGCGTGGTGTCCTACGCCGTCCTCGGCCGGGGATCCGTCGGCAACATCGTCGGTGCGCCGATGGGGTGGGAGTCCGTCTTCACCGAGCCCTACCAGGGTTATTCGGTCGACGTCCCGGTTTGCAACAACTGGGCCGACATCGGGTTACCCGAGGTGTACGGCGACCCCGACCTGGCGTCGTTCAACGGGGCTACCACGCAAACATCGGCCAACGATCAAACCCACTACGTCAAGCAGGCGGTCGGGGTATTCGCCGGCAACGACGCCGCGGCGCGCGCCTTCCACCGAGTCACCGATCGCACGGCGGGCTGCTCGGGCCAGACCTCCGCCATGCACCTGGACAACGGCCTCACCCAGGTGTGGTCGTTCGACGGCGGGCCGCCGACGGCGACCGACGCGAACTGGACCAAGCAGGAAGCGGGCACCGACCGGCGCTGCTTCGTCCAAACCCGGCTGCGGGAAAACGTGTTGCTGCAGGCCAAGGTGTGCCAATCCGGCAACGCCGGTCCCGCGGTCAATGTCTTGGCCGGCGCCATGCAGAACGCGTTGGGCCAGTAATCCTGATTGATTTTTCAGCCGGTCGGGAATATGTCGGTGCGATCTGGAAGATGAAGTGGTGGCGGTTATCGGTCCGGTAGCTGCGCAACTAACGGTCCACAGGGCATGCTTGGACATGCTCGGGCCCGGAGGGATCGGGATATGACGTTCGCCGCCGTCACCACCGCGGCCTCGCAGCGGCCGGATTCGGACGAAGCGGAGATGGCCAGTTCCGCGTCCGTTGCGGAATACATCGCCAGTACCTGTCTCGTCGATGCCCCACTGGGCCGGGTCGGCCTCGAGCTGGAGGCGCACTGCTTCGACCCGGCCGACGTATACCGCAGGCCCAGCTGGGGCGAAATCAGCGAGGTCCTCGAGCTGCTGCCCCCACTTCCCGGCGGCAGCGCGGTCACTGTGGAACCCGGCGGCGCCGTCGAACTGTCTGGTCCACCCGTCGACGGAGTGGTGGCGGCCATTGCCGACATGCGCCGCGATCAGGCCGTGCTGCGAACGGCTTTCGCCGACGCGGGCCTGGGCCTGGTCTTTCTGGGTGCCGACCCGCTGCGGCCGCCGAAGCGCATCAACCCGGGCGCGCGTTACCGCGCCATGGAGCAGTTCTTCGCGGCCAGCCGCTCGGGTGAGGCGGGCGCGGCGATGATGACCTCGACCGCGTCGATCCAAGTCAATCTGGACGCCGGGCCGCAGGCCGGCTGGCCGGCCCGGGTGCGCTTGGCACATGCCTTGGGGCCCACCATGATCGCCGTGGCCGCCAACTCTCCCATGCTGGGCGGCGAGTTCTCCGGCTGGCTGTCCACCCGGCAGCGAGTGTGGGGCCAAATGGACTCTGCGCGCTGCGGGCCGATCCTGGGCGCCAGCGGTCTGGACCCCGGCACCGATTGGGCTCGCTATGCCCTCAAGGCACCGGTGATGCTGGTGAATAACCCGGAGGCCGTCGCGGTTACCCACTACTTGCCCTTTGCCGACTGGGCAGACGGCCGGGTGTTGCTGGGCGATCGCCGGCCGACCGTCGCGGACCTGGAATACCACCTGACCACGCTGTTCCCCCCGGTGCGCCCGCGGCAGTGGCTGGAAATCCGCTACCTGGACAGCGTGCCCGACGAATTCTGGCCCGCGGTGGTCTTCACGCTGGTCACCCTGCTCGACGATCCGGACGCCGCCGACCTCGCCGCCGACGCCGTCGAACCGGTAGCCACCGCCTGGGACAACGCCGCCCGGCTCGGTCTGCGCGATCGCCGCCTGTACGAAGCAGCCAACCGGTGCGTAGCCCTCGCGGCCGCGCAGGCACCACCGCAGCTCGCCGATGAGATGGAGCGATTGGTGCGCAACGTCGAACAGGGCCGCTGCGCCGGCGACGACTTCTCCGACGAGGTGATCGCGCACGGCCTGGCGCCTACGGTCTCTCGGCTAGCGGAAAGAGACTTGTGACCTCTGCTAATGATTCCGACCCGCTGCGCCCGGCTGCGCCGCGCTTGCGATCGTCATGCCGACAACTAGTTGCCGACGGTCTGGAGCGGGCCCGCACTCGAACGCTGCGGCTGGTCGATTTCGACGACGCCGAGCTGTGTCGTCAATACGATCCGCTGATGAGCCCACTGGTGTGGGACCTGGCGCACATCGGCCAGCAGGAGGAGCTGTGGCTGCTGCGCGGCGGCGACCCGAGCCGGCCGGGGATCCTGCCGCCGGCAGTCGAGGCCCTCTATGACGCCTTCGAGCATTCCCGCGCCAGTAGGGTCGATCTGCCACTGCTGTCCCCGGATCGAGCCCGGGCGTACTGCCGGACCGTGCGCTCCGCCGCGCTGGACGCGCTCGACGCATTGCCCGACGACCCAGCTGCCGACTTCACCTTCGGCATGGTGATCAGCCATGAGAACCAGCACGACGAGACCATGCTGCAGGCGCTGAACCTGCGCGCGGGAGCACCGCTGCTGGCCGAGGCCGGCGCCTTACCCGCGGGTCGACCGGGCTTGGCGGGAACCTCGGTGCTGGTGCCCGGCGGCCCGTTCGAAATGGGCGTCAACGCGGCCAGCGAACCGTACTCATTGGACAATGAACGTCCCGCCCACACGGTCGACGTGCCGGCGTTCCGGATCGGTCGAGTGCCAGTCACCAACGGCGAATGGCAACACTTCATCGACGACGGCGGCTATACCCAGCCGCGGTGGTGGTCGGAACGCGGCTGGCAACATCGCCTGAAGGCAGGTCTGACCGCGCCGCACTTCTGGGGCCCAGACGGGCGGACACGAACCCGGTTCGGCTACGTCGAAGACATTCCGCCCGACGAACCGGTACAGCACATCACCTACTTCGAGGCCGAGGCCTACGCGGCCTGGGCCGGCGCTCGACTGCCCACCGAAGTGGAGTGGGAGAAGGCTTGCGCGTGGGATCCGGCGACGAACACCAGACGTCGGTATCCGTGGGGCGACGAGGCGCCATCGGCGGACCGCGCCAACCTCGGCGGCACCTCGCTGCGTCCGGCACCCGTCGGCGCCTACCCCGCCGGCGCATCGGCCTACGGCGCCGAGCAACTGCTGGGCGACGTCTGGGAGTGGACGAGTTTACCGCTGCGCCCGTGGCCGGGCTTCGTGCCGATGGTCTACCAGCGTTACTCGCAACCGTTTTTCGACGGCGACTACCGGGTGCTGCGGGGTGGATCGTGGGCTGTGGAGCCGACCATCCTGCGGCCCAGCTTCCGCAACTGGGATCACCCGTACCGACGGCAGATCTTTGCCGGCGTCCGGCTGGCGTGGGACGTCTGATGTGCCGTCATCTCGGTTGGCTCGGCGCGGACGTCAGCGTCTCCTCGCTGGTGCTGGACCCGCCCTACGGTCTGCGAGTGCAGTCGTATGCCCCGCGCCGGCAAAAGCACTGCCTGTTGAACGCCGACGGCTGGGGGGTCGGGTTCTTCGACGGCGACGTTCCCCGGCGGTGGCGTAGCGCCGCGCCACTGTGGGGCGACGTGTCCTTCGAGTCCATCGCGCCCGCCCTGCGCAGCCACTGTGTGGTGGCCGCGGTGCGCTCGGCCACCGTCGGGATGCCGATCGAGGTCAGTGCGACAGCACCGTTCACCGATGGTCGATGGCTGTTGTCGCACAACGGAATTGTGGACCGCGGCTTACTCCCGGCCAGCCGCTCTGCCGAATCTGTATGTGACAGTGCGATGCTCGCGGCCGCCATATTCGAACGCGGGCTGGATACCCTGGGTGACACCGTGGTGGAATTGGGCACCGCCGATCCCCTCGCCAGGCTAAACGTGCTGGCAGCCAACGGATCCCGGCTATTGGCCACCGCCTGGGGAGACACATTGTCCATGCTGCGCCGCGACGACGGCGTGGTGCTGGCGAGCGAGCCCTACGACGACGACCCTGAGTGGGAGGACGTGCCGGACCGCCATCTCGTCGACGTGACCGCCCACGGGGTCACGCTGACCCCGTTGGCTCCGGCCGGATCTGGGAAAGGACCCTGATGACGCCGTCGCTGTCCAACCACCTTGCCGCCGACGCGGCGTATCACGCCTTGCGCCGCGACGTGTTCGAGGGCCTACAGAAGACGCCGAAATCCTTGCCGCCCAAGTGGTTCTACGACTCGGTGGGCAGCGACTTGTTCGATCAGATCACCCGGCTGCCGGAGTATTACCCGACCCGTGCGGAGGCCGAGATCCTGCGCACGCGGTCGGCGGAGGTCGCGTCCGCCAGCCAAGCCGACACCCTGGTGGAGCTGGGTGCGGGAACCTCGGAGAAGACACGACTGTTACTGGACGCGCTGCGCGATCGCGGGTCGCTGCGCAGGTTCGTGCCCTTCGACGTCGACGCCACCATGTTGTCGACCACCGCGGCCGCCGTCCAAGCCGAATATCCCGGCGTCGAAATCGACGCTGTCTGTGGCGATTTCGAGGAACACCTGGCCGAAATTCCCGATGGCGGCCGACGGTTGTTCGTGTTCTTGGGATCGACGATCGGCAACCTGACACCCGAGCCGCGTGCGCAGTTTCTGGCGGCACTGGCCGCGGTGATGCGGCCGGGCGACGGACTGCTGCTGGGCAGCGACCTGGTCAAGGACATTGGTCGGTTAGTGCGTGCCTATGACGATGCCGCCGGAGTGACCGCGCAGTTCAACCGCAACGTGCTCGCCGTCATCAACCGGGAACTGGACGCCGATTTCGACGTCGACACCTACCGGCACGTCGCCCGGTGGAACACCGAAGAGGAGCGCATCGAGATGTGGTTGCGGTCCGACCGACGCCAGCGGGTGCGGGTCGGCGCGCTGGATTTGACCGTCGACTTTGCCGCCGGCGAGGAGATGCTGACCGAAGTGTCGTGCAAGTTCCGCCCCGACGGGGTGAACGCCGAGTTGGCCGCGGCGGGGCTGCGTCGCATCCGATGGTGGACCGACGACGCCGGCGACTTCGGCCTGTCCCTATCTGTCAAGTGAGCGACGGCGAGCCGCTGGCCGACCGATGGCGCGCGGCGCGTCCGCCGGTCGCCGGCCTGCACCTGGACAGCGCGGCCTGCTCGCGGCAGAGCATCGCCGCAATCGAGGCCGCCGCCCAGCATGCGCGTTACGAGGCCGAGGTCGGTGGTTACGTCGCGGCCGAAGCTGCCGTACCGGCGCTGGACGCCGGGCGCACCGCCTTTGCCGCAATGTGTGGGCTGGGCGACGCCGACGTGGTGTTCACCACCGGCTCGCTGAATGCCCTGGATCTGCTGCTGGGCAGCTGGCCGGCGGACCGCCGGAAACTGGCTTGCCTGCCCGGCGAGTACGGTCCAAACCTGGCGCTGATGGACGTTCATAAATTCGAACGTCAGCTGCTGCCGACCCTCGATGACGGGCGGCTGGCGCTCGACGACGCGGCGTTGGTCCTGGGCGAGGACCCGCCCGACCTGGTCCACCTCACCGCCGTGGGCAGCCACAGCGGCGTTGTGCAGCCGCTGCCGATGGTGGCGGAGCTGTGCCGCGAACTGGGTGTGCCGTTGGTGGTCGACGCCGCCCAGGCGTTGGGTCAGGTGGACTGTGCGGTGGGTGCCGACGTCATGTACTCGTCGTCGCGGAAATGGATCGCCGGGCCGCGGGGCGTGGGTGCGCTGGCCGTTCGTTCCGACCTGACGGAGCGGTTACAGCCACGGCTGGCGGCGCCGGAGTGGGCGGAGCAGTTCAGCGTGGCCCGGCAGCTGGAGTTTGGCGAGGCGAATATCGCCGCGCGCGTGGGGTTTTCGGTGGCCTTGGGGGAGTATCTGGCGTACCGGTCGGAGTCCGTGCGCGCCCGGCTGGCCGAGCTGGGCGCCATCGGCCGCGCGGCACTGGCCGATGTGCCCGACTGGACGGTGGTCGAAGAGGTCGAGGAGCCAAGCGCGATCACTACGCTGGCTCCGGCGCAGGGTGTCGATCTTGCCGCAGTCCGGGCATGGTTGCTTCAGGAGCGGCGAATCCTCACCACGCTCGTCACGGTGGCGCGCGCCCCGCTCGAGCTGACTGGGCCGGTGCTGCGGATATCGCCGCACATCGACACCACGGCCGAGGATCTAGAGACCTTCGCCGAGGCACTGATCGCCGCGACCGCCGCGACCAGTTAGCCGCGCCGCAACCCACGCCGAGATCGACGTTGGCGTGAGCCCCGCGTACCTCACTCGGCTTTATGCGCGCTGAGCAGATACGCGGGAAGCTTCATCCGGCCCTTCTCGTCGCGCTCGTGCGCTGGAAACTCGAACGGTGCCTCCGGTGGAAGTTTGGGGATGTGCGCGTGAATATAGGCCGGCCGGATGTCGTCGACCTCCCAGTACTGGCTCACCTTGGCGCGTAGTTCGTCCTCGTCGACTTCGTTGGGCTTCGGGTTCATCTCCGCGGGGAAGGCACCCTTGGCGAACACCAGCACATAGAAGTTGGCACCCGGGGCAGCCGCCCGGTGCACCGAGCTCAGGTAGCCGTCCAGGCCGTCCACCGGCAGCGAGTGGTACAACGTGCTGTCAACCACCGTGGAGAAGCGCCCGTCGTAGCCGGTGAGCTGGGTGATGTCGGCCTGCTCGAAGCTGGCCGTGGTCAGCCCGCGTTCCTGCGCGGCCTTGGTTGCCGCCGCGATAGCGGTGGGCGTGATGTCGACGCCAACCACGGTGTAGCCGTCGGCGGCCAGCGCCAACGACAGCTCGGCGAATCCGCAGCCGGCGTCCAGCACGTCGCTGCGGATTTTCCCGGCCGCGATCAGCGCGGCCAATTCTGGTTGCGGCTCACCGATATTCCACGGCGGCGGGCCCTCGAATTGACCCTCCCCGCGGTAGGTGCTGTCCCAGTCCATTACCTCGTCGGCCATGGGACCCAAACTACGCGTGGCTACCTGTCCCAGGTATGCACGGGCTGGTTGGCATGCATGTGCTCGCAGTAGCGCCGCAGCATCTCGGCCAGGGCCCGCGGCCGGGTCATGCCGCCGTCTTGCAGAGCCCGCACGGTGGACACCTGCCAGCGCGCGCCGTTGCGGCCGGTCTTGGCTCGGCCCTCGATCACGCCGAGAAATCGATCGCGTACCTGCGCGTCGACCCCCAACACCCGCAATCCGTCCTCGGCCATCGGCAGCAACGTGTCCAACAGCAGCCGGGCCGGCGTCACCTCGCCAAGACCCGGCCAGTGCAACCGGCAATCCATGCCGTGCTGCGCCGCGTGTAGGAAATTGGCTTGTGCCGCAGCAAAATTCATCGTGGACCACAACGGTCGGTCCGCGGTGGTCAGGCTGCGCAGGGCGCCGTAGTAGAACGACGAATTCGCCAGCATGTCAATGACGGTCGGCCCGGCGGGCAGCACCCGATTTTCCAGCCGCAGATGCGGGCGCCCGTCGACCACGGCGTAAACCGGCCGGTTCCACCGATACACCGTGCCGTTGTGCAGCCGCAATTCGGACAGGTGCGGGACGCGCCCGGCGGCCAACTCGGCTACCGGGTCTTCGTCGGACACCTCGGGCAGCAGGGACGGGAAGTAGCGGATGTTCTCCTTGAACAGGTCGACGACCGAGTCAATCCAGCGTTCCCCGAACCAAACCCGCGGGCGCACGCCCTGGATCTTGAGCTCCTCGGGTCGGGTGTCGGTGGACTGCGCGAACAGCTCGATCCGGGTTTCCGACCACAGCTGATGACCGAAGAAGTACGGCGAGTTCGCGCCCAGCGCCAGCTGTGGGCCGGCCAGCACCTGAGCCGCGTTCCAGTGGGCGGCGAATTCCCCGGGAGCCAGCTGCAGGTGCAATTGCATACTGGTGCAAGCGGATTCGGGCGCAATCGAGGCGGCCCGCCAACTCAGCGGCTCGGGGCCGGCGATGTTGATCGGGATGTCCTCGCCGCGGGCAGAGAAGATCTCGTCGTTGAGCGCCGTATACCGTCTCGACTCGCTCATCCAGCCCTCGTCCAGGTGTTCTGGCATCAGGGTGGGCAGAATGCCGATCATCACGATGTGGGCGCCACCGGCGCTGGCCTTGCTCTCGGCGTCGTTGAGGCTGGCGCGCACTTCTGCTTCGAGGTCCAATGCGGCGGTGCCACGCAGCGGCCGCGGAGGCACGTTGAATTCGATGTTGTAGGCGCCCAATTCGTTCTGGTAGGCCGGGTCGGCGATGGCCGCGAGCACGTCCCGGTTCGACATGGCGGGCTGGTAGTCGGAGTCGACGAGGTTGCATTCGATTTCCATGCCGGTGAGTGGCCGGTCGGCATCGAACCTGGCGTGGGCCAGCATCGTCTCGAACACGTCCAGACACAGCTGCACCTTGCGCCGATATTCCCGCCGCTGTGCGGGGTCATAGGTGGTGCGCTTTATTTCTTCGCCCACAAATTTTCTCCCGAAGCCGATGCAACAGGGTTACCCACCACTGCGCAACCGTCGGGGTCCTGATGGTGGTGACCCGCTGCGCCCGGCGCCGGCTGCGCCGCGCTTGCGATCACCACGGGTGGCTACGACGATCTGCGGTCGTGGGCGGACAGGGCTGTTGAGCAGACCGCCGCCACGCAACTCGACGTGTATCGCAGGGTCGGCGTGCCGGGCCAGTGCCAATAGCGCAGAGCGGCTATAAGCACGCAGCGAGCTGATCGCTCCGTCGTGCATGAGCGGAATCATCGGCGCCAGCGGCAGCATCTGCGACAGCTGCAAGATGTGCCAGGGCGAGGGAGGCCGCGGCAGGTCGATGATCAGTAGCTTGCCCGCGACCCGGGTGCCTTCGGCGAACACGCGTGACGCCAATGCCGGCGGCAGGTGGTGAAAAGACTGCGCAAACACCGCCAGGTCGTAGCTGCCGTCGGGCGCGTCGATGGCCGTGGCATCCATGTTCCGGACCGTGACGCGCGGGTGATCGCCCAGCTCACCCGCTGCTATGGCGGTCACCGACCCCGGATCGACGTCCGTCACCGTGATGTGGGCGGTGGGATGTAGTTCCAGCAACCTGCGCGACAGCCCGCCGTGGGCCGAGCCGAGTTCCAGGACCCTGGCATCGGGCACGTCACGGATTTCGTCGAACGCGATCCGGGCGAATTTCTCGTGCAGCCCGAAAACACGTCCCATCCGGTCCAGCGATCGGACCACCGCGCGCTTCTTGCCGTCGGCGTCGTCACGGTCGAGGTATTCCAATCGGTCGGTCTGCAACTTGCGGTCCAGCCACGACGCGTCGGGTCCGCCGCGGGGCAGGTCGTCGATGGCTGATTCAGTCGGCATATGGACCATCATGGACGATGGGATGAAGTGTCCGATCTCACAGCAGAGGAGCGCTGGGTGCCCGAGTTAGTCGCTGCCATCGACCAAGGCACCACCAGCACGCGCTGCATGATCTTCGATCACGACGGTGGCGAGGTGGCCCGTCACCAACTCGAGCACGAGCAGATTCTGCCCCGCGCCGGGTGGGTGGAACACAATCCGGTGGAGATCTGGGAGCGTACCGCCTCGGTGCTGATGTCAGTGTTGAACACCGCTAACCTTTCGCCGAATGACATTGCCGCCCTTGGTATTACCAATCAGCGTGAGACGACGTTGGTATGGAATCGGCGCACCGGACGGCCCTATTACAACGCCATCGTCTGGCAGGACACCCGCACCGACCGCATCGCGTCGGCGCTGGACCGCGACGGGCGGGGAGACGTGATTCGCCGCAAGGCGGGCCTGCCGCCGGCGACCTACTTCTCCGGCGGGAAGTTGCAATGGATCCTGGACAACGTCGACGGCGTGCGGGCCGACGCGGAACGCGGCGACGCGCTGTTCGGCACCCCGGATACCTGGCTGTTGTGGAACCTGACCGGGGGTTCGCGCGGCGGCGTACACGTCACCGATGTGACCAACGCCAGCCGGACCATGCTGATGGACTTGGAGACGCTGGACTGGGACGACGAGCTGTTGTCCTTCTTCTCGATTCCCCGCGCGATGCTGCCGGCGATCGAGCCGTCGTCTCCGCGAGAGCCGTATGGAGTCACGCTGGATGCCGGACCGGTCGGTGCCGAGGTGCCGATCACCGGCGTCCTCGGTGACCAGCACGCGGCGATGGTCGGTCAGGTGTGTCTGGCGGAAGGCGAGGCCAAAAACACCTACGGGACCGGCAATTTCCTGCTGCTGAACACCGGCGAGACAATCGTCCGGTCCGACAATGGCCTGCTGACCACCGTGTGCTATCAGTTCGGGGACGCCAAACCCGTTTACGCGCTGGAGGGCTCGATCGCGGTGACCGGCTCGGCGGTGCAATGGCTGCGCGACCAGTTGGGCATCATCAGCGGCGCAGCGCAGAGCGAGGCGCTGGCCCGTCAGGTCGACGACAACGGCGGCGTGTACTTCGTGCCCGCCTTTTCCGGGTTGTTCGCACCTTATTGGCGGTCCGATGCCCGCGGTGCGATCGTCGGGCTGTCGCGATTCAACACCAATGCGCACCTGGCTCGCGCAACCCTGGAGTCGATCTGCTACCAAAGCCGCGATGTGGTGGACGCGATGGAAGCGGATTCCGGTGTCCGCCTAGAGGTTTTGAAGGTCGACGGCGGGATCACCACCAACGACCTGTGCATGCAGATTCAGGCCGACGTGCTGGGCGTCGACGTGGTGCGTCCGGTCGTCGCCGAGACGACGGCGCTGGGCGCTGCCTACGCGGCGGGTTTGGCGGTCGGGTTCTGGGCCGACCCGTCGGACCTGCGGGCCAATTGGCAAGAGGACAAGCGCTGGACGCCGACGTGGACCGACGACCAGCGCGCCGCGGGATACGCGGGCTGGCGCAAAGCGGTGCAGCGCACCCTGGATTGGGTGGACGTGTCCTGATTTCTGGGGCCACGAGCGCGCGCAAATGCACGGGAAAACGGGGGTTTGACCGGCAATTTGCGCGCGCTCGCGGGGTGGAAACCTCAGTCCTCGCCGAGGATGCCGTAGATTTCGCGCCGCGCATTGTTGAGGATCTCGACAATGCGCTGCTGCTGCTCGGCACTGGCGGTGTGCGCGGATTGCGCGACGGCACCGAACAGCTGGCCGATGGCCGCCCGCAGATTGACCTGACCCGGGTCGACGCCTTCGGCGATCTCGTCCCACGGTGGGGTCTCGACCTTCTCAGCGGCCGCCCGGCCGTCATCGGTCAGCTGGAAGAGTTTTTTGCTGCCGTCGGATTCGCTGGTGGTGATCAGGCCTTCGTCGTCCAGCAGCTGCAGCGTCGGGTAGACGGAGCCGGGACTGGGCTTCCAGATTCCGTTGCTGCGCTCGGCGATCTGCTGGATCATCTCGTAGCCGTGCATCGGCCGCTCGGCCAGCAGCACCAGAATCGCGGCGCGCACGTCGCCGCGACGTCCGCGGCCACGGCCGCCGCGGCGCGAACCGCCACGCGGGCCACCAAGGCCAAAACCAAAGCCCGGCCCGAAGCCGGGTCCGAACCCAGGGCCGAAACCCGGGCCGAAGCCCAGCGGACCTTCGTGGCCGCCGGCGCCCTCGCGCAGCTGCTCGAAGAATTCTCGTCGGGCCTGCCGTCGGGCGCCGTGCAGCGCCCGACGCTGAGCCGGACCGGCTGGTCCGAAGCCAAAGCCTGGGCGGGCCGCGAACGGTCCTGCTGGGGGAGTGAATGCGAAGTTCATGGTTGCTAAATCCTTCTGTCTCGGAAGAGGCGGCGTCCGCACGCCTCGGTATATCACGATATATCGTGAACTAACGCGATGCAACGCCCTTGATTGGCGAGCTTTGGCGAGTTTGTATCCCGTCGTAACGGGTAGCTGCTGAACGATGAAGGTCGAAAACGCCCATCAGGCGTTCGGCAATCCAGCTCGAGACATGAGTCATCCGGTGCAGCGTGAGAGCCGGCGGTCGCGGCCGTGGGTGAACTGGGGGCTGGCGATATGCACGGTCCCGGGCGCCGCGATGGTGATGCTGTTCGCGCTCGGTGCAGTCATGAGTACCGATGCCTGCAGCGAACGCTCCTGCCCCAACTTGGGCCGCGGAGGGATCGACTTCGGTGTCGCCTTCTACGGTGCGCCGGTGGTGGCTTTTGCGGTCATCGTGATCTCGTTCTTCACCGCGAAGCGCAAAGGCGGCATCGTCGTTCCGCTAGTCGGCTGGGCGCTGCTGATCGCCGACGTCATTGTCATGGCAGTCACCGTCGCTCAGTAGGCATCAGGGTGGCGGCGCAAACCCGCCGCTCTCGGTTGACCGCTCAGGCCCAGCCGGCGGCGACCATCCCGGGGCCGGCGGCATAACCGTGGGCGGCCCCGGCGGCATGGTCATGGGCGGCCCCGGCGGCGGGCTGGGCGGCGGCCACGGCCCAGGACCCGGCGTCGGTTGCAGGCGCGCCAATTCCCGACGGTGTCGTTCGGCGAGGACGGCGGCAAGCACCAGCTCGGGCGGCGCACCGGGTGGAGGTGGCGGCGCGATATGGGAAATCACGTCGCCGGCAATGCGATAGGCCATCTGGTCGCGCAGCCTGGGATCGAGTTGTGCTGCGCGGGAAAGGAATTGACGTGCAACCTCGGCCTGGCCCGCACTCAGGCCGGACAGCTGCAGCGACGACGCCCACCCCGCCAGCGCTGGCGGCATGGCCGGCGGCGGTCCCAGCCGGGGGCCGCGTTCACTGACCACGACGGTGCCGGCAAAGATGTCGCCGATGCGTTTTCCCTTCGGCGACAACAAGCTGCAGAACACGGCGGGGCTGCCGAACAGCGTCCAGATCTCGATCACCGACGCCAACGCCCGAAACAGCGCCTGCCGGAAGCGTTCCGGGCCGCCGTCGTCGGACACCACGCGCAGTCCCATCGCCATCTTGCCCACCGACCGGCCCCGCGTCGCAGTCTCGATCGCCACCGGATAGCCGACCATCACGAGCACCGTGAAAATGATCAGGATGGCGGTGGTCAACGCCTCGTCGAACTCGCGCAGCGTGAGTGCGCACAGCGTCATTCCGAGCACCCATCCGATGAACATGAGGGTCAGGTCGATCACCGCGCTGAGCACCCGCACCGGTAACTGGGCGATCTGCACGTCCAGTACTACTGCGTCGCCGGTCACCACCTCGGACATAACACCGAACGGTACCGGCTGCGAATTGCCACTAAGCTGCGCAGGGTGGATGTCGACGCGTTCGTGCTGACCCATCGCGATACCTGGGACCGGCTCGAGCAGTTGACCAAGAAGCGGCGGTCGCTGACGGGTGCTGAAATCGACGAGCTGGTCGAGCTCTACCAGCGGGTGTCCACGCATCTGTCGATGTTGCGGTCGGTGTCGTCGGATTCGCTGCTGGTGGGCCGGCTGTCCAGCCTGGTCGCGCGCGCTCGCGCCGCCGTGACCGGCGCACACGCCCCGCTGAGCCGTACGTTCGTCCGGTTCTGGACGGTGTCGTTCCCGGTGATGGCCTACCGGGCCTGGCGATGGTGGCTGGCCACGGCCGTAGCGTTTTTCGTCGTCGCAGTGGTCATAGCGTTCTGGGTGGCGGGCAACCCCGAGGTGCAGGCCCTCATCGGAACACCAAGGGAAATAGACGAATTGGTCAACCATGACGTCGAGTCGTATTACAGCGAGCACCCCGCTGCGGCGTTCGCACTGCAAGTGTGGGTGAACAACTCGTGGGTGGCCGCCAAGTGCATAGCCTTCTCGGTGGTGCTCGGCATCCCGATTCCGTTTGCACTGTTCGAGAACGCGGCCAACCTGGGGGTGATCGCCGGGCTGATGTTCCAGGCCGGCAAGGGCGGCCTGCTGCTTGGCTTGCTCGCGCCGCACGGACTTCTGGAGCTGACCGCCGTGTTCTTGGCCGCGGCGGCCGGGATGCGGCTGGGGTGGTCGGTCATATCGCCGGGTGACCGGCCGCGCGGCCAAGTGCTGGCCGAACAGGGGCGTGGGGTGATGTCGGTCGCCGTCGGGTTGGTGGGCGTGTTGCTCGTCTCCGGGCTGATCGAGGCCTTGGTGACGCCGTCGCCGTTGCCGACGTTCGTTCGGGTGGGCATCGGAGCCATCGCGGAGGTGGCGTTCTTGTCGTACGTCGTGTATTTCGGCCGCCGGGGAGTGCGGGCGGGGGAAACCGGCGACATCGAGGACGCGCCGGATGTGGTCCCCACTTGGTGAACGTTGCCGAGTGCAGGTTCGCCGCAACGGCGTACTGGGCGTTGAGCGTGAACCGACGGACTTGCGTGTGAAGCGGGGGCGTTGAGTGTTACGCCAGGGCGCCGAAATCGCCCAGATCCCGCCGCGGCTTCACGCCGAAAGCCATGCCTTCACACTGAAATCCCAGGCTTCACACCGAAATCCATAGCTTCACACCCAAAGCCGATTTACAGTCGCCCGGTGGCTTTCATCGCCAAATAGCGATCGGCAAGGGCTGGCGCGATCTCGTTAGGAGGCGCGTCGACGACTTCCACCCCGCTTCGACGCAGACGGGATGCGATCGCGCGCCGATCGTTGCGGGAGCGCTCGGCCGCCGCTGCGTCGTAGACAGCCGCCGGATCCGACCGCCCGGAAGCCATGTCGTCGACCCGCGGGTCGGCGACCGCGGCAATCAGCACGTGGTGCTTGGCAGACAACTGCGGCAGTACCGGGAGCAGCCCCTCCTCGAGGGCGGTCGCGTTCAGATCGGTCAGCAGCACTACCAGCGACCGCCGCCGGGTACGACGCGAAATCTCGGCTACCATTGCGCGCCAATCGGACTCGACGAGCGTCGGTTGTAACGGCGCCATCGCATTGACCAGCTGCGCGAGCAGCTCGGTGCGCGACGCGCCGAACACACCGGCCCGGGTGACCCGGTCGTGGGCCAGGAAGTCGACGTTGTCGCCGGCCCGGGACGCGAGCGCGGCCAGCAGCAGCGCGGCGTCCATCGACCAGTCCAGTCGCGGCCATCCGGCCGGGTCGGTGGCGATGGGGTCGACGCCGACGCGACCGGCGGCCATCCGGCCGGTATCGAGGACCAGGACGACCCGCCGGTCGCGTTCCGGCCGCCAGGTGCGGACCATGACGTCGGCGCGGCGCGCGGTAGCCCGCCAGTCGATCGAGCGGACGTCGTCGCCGACGACATACTCACGCAGCGAATCGAATTCGGTGCCCTGACCGCGGATCAGGGTGGGCAGCAGCCCGTCGATCTCCTGTAGCTTGGCAAGCCGCGACGGCAGGTGCTTGCGAGACAGGAACGGCGGCAGCACGCGAATCTGGCCGGCCACCTGCTGCGAACCCTGCCTTCCCGCCAACCCCAGCGGCCCGATCGAGCGCGCCGTGACCGCCGCGGCGCGCTGGTCACCACGACGAACCGGCCGGAGCATGGTGGCGACCTGTTCGCGCTGCCCCGCGGCGATGACGACGGTGTGCGTGCGCGGCCGCGCGCAGGCGCTGGGTGGCCAGGCATCGCGGATCTGACCGCGGAACCGGCGGCGGCCGTCGTTATGGATCAGCAGGCCAGCTGCCACCGGCTGGCCCAGCCGCACCGACGCGTCCGGGGAGCGGATGTACCGCAAACTACGGGGCCTGGCCGCCAATCCCGCATCGATCGCCACCAGTGTCGCCAACGCCACCAGGAGCGCCACGAAAGCCCTTGCCGGCCAAGGCGACAGCGTGATCGGCAGGACACAGATCAGCGCCGCCAATCCGGTGCGTCCGGTCAGTATCACCGGCGCCGCTCCTCCTCATCCCTTTCGCTCTGCATCGTCGCCGGCGCAATCACTAGCGGGGCACCGGGACCGACGCCAGAATTCCCTCCAGCACGCCGTCGGGTGTGGCACCTTCCAATTCGGCCTCCGGGCGCAGCATCACGCGGTGCCGCAGCGTCGGGCGGGCCATGGCCTTGACGTCATCCGGAGTGACGTAGTTGCGACCGGACAGCCATGCCCAGGACCGCGCGGTGCCGAGTAGCGCTGTTGCCCCGCGTGGCGACACTCCGAGTTGCAGCGCGGGCGAGGAGCGGGTGGCTCCGACGATATCGACGATGTAGCCCAGCACTTCGTCGGCGATCAGCACCTGCCGCACGGCCTCGCGGCCAGCCGCCAAGTCGGCAGGACCGGCGACCGGCCGGATGTCGGACAGGTCGCGAGGGTCGAAACCGTGCGCGTGCCGGCCCAGAATGGCGATCTCTGAATCACGTGGCGGCAGTGTCACATTCAGCTTGAGCAGGAAGCGGTCGAGCTGTGCTTCGGGCAATTGGTAGGTGCCCTCGTACTCGATGGGGTTCTGGGTCGCTGCGACGATAAACGGGTCGGGCAGCGGCTTCGGCTCGCCATCCACGCTGACTTGACGTTCCTCCATCGCCTCGAGCAGGGCGGCCTGCGTCTTGGGCGGCGTGCGGTTGATCTCGTCGGCCAGCAGAAGATTGGTGAACACCGGTCCCGGCCGGAAGGTGAAAGCGGCTGTGCGGGTGTCGTAGACGAGCGAACCGGTGACATCGCCGGGCATCAGGTCAGGCGTGAACTGCACCCGCTTGAATTCCAATTGCAAAGCCGCGGACAGCGAGCGGACCAGCAGCGTCTTCGCTACCCCCGGAACGCCTTCCAGCAGTATGTGACCGCGGCACAGCAAGGCGATCACCAGGCCGCTGATCACCCCCTCCTGTCCGACGACGGCCTTGGCGATCTCGGTGCGCAGGGCAAGCAGCGCCTCACGTGCCGACTCGGCGTTGGCGATCGGGGCGTTGGCGATCGGGGCGGTGGCGGGCGTGGAAGAGGGTTGTGTCACTGGTGGGTGACCTGCCTTTCGATCTCGTCGAGTGCACGGGCAAGGTGTAACAGGTCGTCGTCGGTGGCCGGGACGGGGCCGAATAGTTGGTAGAAAACGAAATTCGCGTCGACCCCGCTGCGCGCGGCGACGGCCGTCACCACCGCCGGCATCGGAGCATTCGGCCCTAGGCCGAGGCGTGGCAGCAACCGCTGCAAGGTCGCGGTGCGCAGCGCGTCGGCGGCGCGGTCGCGTGCCCGCCGCGACCGGTACAGCCGGCCGCGGCCTTCGACGGTCTCCGATGCGCGCACCACGACGGGCAAGGGCTCGGCCACCAGCGGCCCGATCCGCCGGCCTTTCCACAGCGCGACCAGAAGTACGACCAGACATAGTTGCCAGACCATCCAGCTCACGTTGTCCGGGATCAGGTCGGAAAATGATGTCGCGGAAGGCTTTTCCCGACCGTGATCCGTGGTGGCGACTTCTGCGTGGTCGGGCGCGTACCAGATGAGACGGGGCCGGGCGCCGGCGAGGTTCATCGCCAGCGCGGCATTGCCCTCCTGCAACAGGCTGCCGTTCGTCATGAAGTCGGAGCTGCCGACCACCGTGACGGTTCGACCGCCTTCCTGGTAACGGATCAGCGTCCCGTTATAGCAGCTGGTCACTTCGCGGCCGTCTTTGAAGCCGTAGCTGCTGCTCGCCCCGAATCGCACCGCCCCAGCCCGAACCGCCTCGTGCAGAGGGCAATTCGGCTCACGGTTGAACGTTTTGCCGGTTGTGGTGTGCAGACCGGGTGCGAGCGCCTCGCGTGTTCGTGCGGTCGGCTGGACCAGGAGCAGATCGCCCGGAACCTGTGCCAACCGGTCCAGAATGGTGGTATCGGTCAGGTATTGACTCTGCGCTATCAGGATCAACGTGTCGCGGCGTGCCGATTTTTCGACGTCGGCGACGCTGCCGGCGACGACGACGTCCACGCCGCCGTCGCGCAGCAACGTGACCAGCGCGTGGGCCCCGTGCGGGCCGGTCGCATTGGGATCCATCCGGCCGCCGGGCCGCGGTGACGTCAGATAGGCGCCGAGCGCGGTCACCGCGGCGAACAGGACCAGCATCAGCACCGCTGTGCGCCACGATCGCCGGCGGCGCGCCACCGGAGGGCGCGTGTCGTCGGCGTGCGCGGTCGCGGTCACCGGACGTGCGCCCATGAGTCGGTTGGGTCAGCGTGTGCGCTAATAGTCGGGGCGCCTGCGGAGCGTGACCGCAAGTGGTCATCGAGATCGGCGATCATCTGGTAGGCGGCCTGCGTCCCGGGGCGCTCGCCGTAGGTCACGTCGTTGAATGCCGTTGCCGCCTGCGACAATTCGTCTGCCAAGTGAGGTAAGGCGACACCGGCGTCTCGGGCCAGTTCGTTGGCGGTACGGCCCGGAGTTGGGTTCAGCACACCGGTTTCCTCGAGTTCGCGGGCGACTGCCCGCAAGCGATGGCGAATGGCTGCGGACCAATTCCCTTCCGCCGCATAGCCTTCCGCCGTCGCACGGTGCTGTGCCGCGGTGAGCTGGGCGGCCTCGAAAAGCTGGGAATCACCACTGCGCCTGGTACGCAGCGTGTTGCGCGCGATCCGGATGGCGACCGTTACCGCAACCGCCAGCAGAATGATCAGCACCGTGGTGGTGAACCACCCGCCTGGAATATCAGATGCCTTGTCCAATAGCCGGTATAGGTGCTCAGTGATCCAGTCGTACAGTTTTTCGCTGAACGAGGCCTGGGAGTACATCGGCTTGTTCAGCTCGTTTTGGGCGAGCTGGTGTGCGCCATCACGGTCGATGTCGATGGAAGGCACTGTCAATACGTCCTCAAACGGGCCGGGTCAGCCAAAGATGGTCGGTGGACTCCCCGGCGGAGGGCCCATCGGCGGCGCCGGTCTGCAGCACCAGGTCGAACGCCTCCGCGCGCATGCGGCGGTCGGTGTAGAGCAACACCGCCACGCCGGCGCTGAACGGCGCGGTGAGAATCTCACCCACCGCCGAGCCGAGGTACGAGATGGCGGTGCCGAGGATCACCATGCCGGTCGACGATCCTCCCAACACGGTCGTGATCTGCCCGGCGATTCCGAACGGCAGGCCAACCACACGGGAGACCACGTACGTCACCACAGCCGTCAGTAGCCAGATGCCCAGCACTCGCCAGAAGCTGACGCGAACGGGCGGCCCCACGAGCGCGAAGGACCTGCCGATCGCCCGGAAGACCGGCAACCGTTCCAGCACGATCAGCACCGGAGCGAACAATAGCGAGATGTACAGGTAGATCATCAATACGATGACCAGCAGCGTCAGGAAAATGACCGCGAGGACGGTCAAGACGCTGTTGCCCACTACGGCGACACCGGCAATGATCACCGCCACCAGACCGACAATGACCGCCGCACCGATGAGTTCCAGCAGCGAAAGGCCGATCAGGGCCAGCAATCGTCCGCGGATCCTGCCCCAGGTTTCCCCGATGCTGATCGGTGACCCGAACACCGCACGTCCGACGATGACAGTCAGCATTCCCGACAGCAGGATGCCTCCCAACCAGATGACCAGCAAACTGCCGCCGATGGCGAGCATCCAGCCGGCCACTTCGGCCCCGGACAGATCAGACGATGACCCATACTTCGTTTTGTTGGCGGCGACCATTGGTCCGAGCAACGCGGCGAAGCTGATGATTTGCATGAACAGCACTACCGCGGCCGTCAGCCCGAGGGTCGCCTTGGGATTGGCCCGGATGTAGCCGACGGCACCGTTGAAGATTTCACTGAGGCCCAATGGCCGCAACGGGATGATGCCGGGCTTGACGGCACCGGGGGCCAGCGGCGGCGGACCATAACCGGCCTGGAAACCCGGGAAACCATAGCCGGGTGGGCCGCCATACCCGGGTGGCGGACCGTAGCCGGGCGGCGGCCCGTAACCCGGCGGTGCGGCGCCGTAGCCGGGCGGCGGCCCATACCCGGGCGGCGGCCCCTACCCGGGCGGCGGGCCGTACCCAGGGGGTGGGCCGTACCCAGGGGGTGCCGCAACGTAGCCCGGCGGCGGCCCATACGCCGACGCCGGCCCATAGCCGGGCGGCACGGCGCCGGCAGGCTCAGGCGGCGGCTCCGCCGAATAAGCAGGCGGCGGCGTGCTCACCGGCGGCGGCTGCCGTCGTCGTTGGTCATGGGTTACATCCTGTCGGCGGTCGGGGCTTTTCTCAACGTCGGTCAACATCGGGTCTCGGGTGACAGGCGACGGCGAGTAGCGTCGCGGTCATGGCGGAACTCAAATCGCGGCTTCGGGCGGACCTGACGCAGGCGATGAAGAACCAGGATAAGTTGCGCACCGCGACGCTGCGCATGTTGCTGGCCGCGATCCAGACCGCGGAAGTCTCCGGCAAGCAGGCCAGAGAGCTCTCCGACGACGA